>JAKLJF010000339.1:0-327 GCA_023151335.1 Thermoanaerobaculia bacterium
CAGGCTGATACCGACCTCCAAACGTACCAGACCCAGCTGACCAAAAAAGGCCAGGAAATGGTAAAGGAATTGCAGGACGAAGCCGGTGAACTGGAGCGTAAAAAAGAACAAGGCATTATCTCGCCGAAAGACTACGAGGCGCAGGCCGCCAAATTGAAAGAAAAAGAAGACGCCATCGGCGCCTACGAACAACAGGTGTACAACGACCTGGCCAAAAGACGGGAAGAACTGTACAAGCCCATCCTGGACAAGGTAAATAAAGCCATGCAGGACGTAGCCAAAGAAAATGGCTACCTGCTGGTGTTCGATGCCAGCACCCAGGTACTG
>JAKLJF010000339.1:337-5854 GCA_023151335.1 Thermoanaerobaculia bacterium
AATCGCTCGATGTGAGCAAACTGGTTGCCACGAAGTTGGGTCTTCCGGCAGACGGACAGTAAAATATTTACGATTTACGACTTTTGACTGACGACTTGCGAGATACGCTTGGGAACTCGAACAATGGAAGCAAAATTCTACCATTCAATTGAATTTCCAAGAGCACCCCGCATGTCGTCAGTCAAAAGTCGCAAGTCGTAAATGGCAATGCTTTGGTTAAAAACAACCGCATGACTGACAACGCCCCCGGCCCCATCGGCATATTCGACTCCGGCTACGGCGGACTGACTGTTTTCAAGGAGATCGCCGCCCGGTTGCCGGATTACGATTATATTTATTTTGGCGATAATGCCCGCGCGCCTTATGGCATTCGTTCTTTCGATACCATTTACAAATACACCCTGGAATGCGTCCGGCACTTGTTCGCCATGAACTGTCACCTGATCATCCTGGCCTGCAACACGGCTTCCGCCAAGGCCCTGCGCAGCATCCAGCAACACGACCTGGATGCCTACGGGCCAGGGCACCGCGTGTTGGGAGTCATCCGGCCCACCACGGAGATGATCGGAAACGTCACGCGCACCAAACATATCGGCATCGTGGCCACCACGGGTACCGTGCAATCCCAATCCTACGTGGTGGAGATCAACAAGTTTTTTCCGGAGGTGAAAGTGTTCCAGCAGGCCTGTCCCATGTGGGTACCCCTCATCGAAAACAACGAGCATAATAGTCCCGGCGCCGATTATTTTGTGGAAAAATGTGTCGCGCAACTGCTGGAACAATCCGGCCGGATCGACACCATCATACTGGGTTGTACGCACTACCCGCTGATGCTGGAAAAAATCAGGAAGTACGTCCCTGCCCACATCCAGCTGATCGTGCAGGGGGAAATTGTAGCTGACCGGCTGGTAGATTACTTACAACGCCATCCGGAGATAGAAGGCCTGTGCAGCAAAGGCGGCCGGTATCAGTTTTTCACCACGGAAACGCCGGAAGAGTTTGACGCAAAGGCCCGGCTTTTTTACAGCGGCGAAGTACACTCCAGGCATTTTGAATTGTAGCCGCTGCCTGTTTTACCAAAATTTAACCGCGGAATTCAAATAAGCCTGGGCCATTTTATTCAATTGTTCCCAGGTAAAGCCGCAGCTGTCACATTCGTAATATGACATAATGTTGCCGAGGTCAGGATTGTAGTACTCGCCGTTAGCGTCCTGTTTTCCGTTGATAAACAGACATTCGTTATCCACGTAATTCGATAGCGGCTCGCCGTCCTCATAAGGGTCGGCAGGCGTGTCGCAAAGGCCGTCGCCGGCGGTGGTACAGTTGTCGCCGTTCACCAGTTCTGTTCCGCTGCCTTCAAAAGTATGCAACAGGCTGAAAAAGTGCCCCATTTCATGGGCGAATACCCGGGCATTTATGCAGTCTTTTCGGATAAATATGCCGGAATTGTTTGGCATGCCAATTCCGTTCAGCGTGGCAAAACCGCAATGATTGAACTGACTGGTGAACGTGGTGATAAAATACATGTTGATCCTGCGGTCCGCGTGATACTTGGTCAACACCTGGGGGTGTTCCGTATCCGGATCTTCCAGCACGTCGTGCTGCCAGTTGTCGTGATAGCGAAATTCGCAGATTTCAAAAGAAGCGCAAATCGGGGCAAAAAACGGGTTGATACCTTCCACGGCCGTCCTGATGGCATCCTCGGTAGCGCCGGCATTCCCCAGGCTGTCTCGGAAAATATGAGCGACAATGGTAAATTTTTTATTCAGACAGGGCAGCGAGCTGTGCTGGAAGGTGTATTTCTGGGCTTTCAGATTGGCGGCAGCCAGAAAAGGCATGGCTAACAGGGCAATAATGTAACGGCGCATAAAATGTTGTTGTATTTGTTTGGTGTTGGCAAAAATGACAACTTTTCAAGAGTTTTTCACCGCTTCCTCCAGATTTGGTATTTTTTAGCAGAAAATAGCCCTACTTTGGCCCCTAATTAGGCCGTCTGCGAGGAGGGCCGGTTCCCAAACACAATAAATTCATCCACTACCACCGACGCGAATTATGCGGATAGCGATAACCCTTTTTGCGCTGCTTCAGAGTATTATGCTTTTTTCCCAAACAGCCGATGTGACCACCGGCTGCGCTCCCCTGCCGGTAAAATTTACCCCCCCGCAGGGCGCCACAACCTTTTTTTGGGATTTTAAAGACGGCAGTACTTCCAACCTGGCCAGCCCGTCCAATATTTTCACCACACCCGGCTCCTACGCCGTCGAATTTCGTGATACGCCGGGCGGACCCATAGTGGGTACGATCAACGTCACGGTATACGCCAAACCGGTAGTTGATATAAGCGCCGTGCCGGAATCCGGCTGCGTACCCCTTCTGGTTGCCTTTAAAGACAGCTCCCAACTTACGGGCGATATTCAGGTGATCGCTTACTCCTGGGTTTTCGGCGACGGCGCCAGCTCCACCCTCGCCAATCCGACGCACAGCTATAACACGGTAGGCAACTTTACCGTCTCGCTGGAACTTACCACCAACTACAGCACCTGCAACGTCACGCAGGTGTTTCCTGAAAAAATAAAAACCGGCATCCAGCCGCTGACGGGATTTACCACCAACCCCTCGCCGGCGGGCGCCTGCAACCCGCCGCTGAACGTCGCGTTCACCAACACCACCGCGGGCGGCTCCGGCGTCCTTACCTACAGCTGGGATTTTGGCAACGGCGCCACCTCCAACCTGGCCAACCCGCCGGTACAGACCTATACCACTACCGGCACCTTCACGGTCACGCTGGTGGCTACCGATCCTATCGGTTGCTCCGCCTCGGCCACGGCGCCTGTAAATATCGGCCTGCCGCCTGTTTCCTTCGCGGCGCCGGACACCGTTTGTGTAGGCGATTCCATTGTGATCGTCAATACCACGCCTTCCGGCACCGGTACTTTCGCCTGGACTTTTGGCCCCAATACCAACCCGACCAGCTCCACGAATGTCAGCCCGGTGGTAGCGTTTACCGCGCCGGGTCTGCAAACGATCACCCTGACGGTCACTTCTGCCGGCGGCTGTACCAATACGGCTACCAAACAGGTCTATGCCGACCAGGCCGACGCCACCTTTACCGTGTCGCCCACCTACTCGTGCAGCGACCCGACGATTTTCAATTTCAACGCGGCCTCCACCGTGGCTGCCCAATACAACTGGCTGTTTTACGACGGCTCTACCGGCAATACGAAAAACCCGACTTATACCTGGACTACTCCCGATCCAACCGGTTACAGCCTGTTGGGGGCCTATTTCGATACCGTACTGCTCCAGGTGGTAAACCCTTCGGGCTGCACGGCTACCTTTATGCGCGTAGACACGATCTGGCGGCCTAACGCCCGTTTTATCCCCGACGTTCAACACGGCTGCGCGCCCCTCACCGTGACCTTTGCCGACAGCAGCACGTCGAGGGAAACCATCGTGCAATGGACCTGGCTGCTCGACGACGGCAGCGCGCCGCTGGTAAAAAACAACAACAGCCCCGCGACGCATACCTTCACTGATCCCGGTGAATACGAGGTGCAACTGCTGATCCGCAACAGCGCCGGTTGTATCGACAGCTCGTATACTATCCTCATCGAAGTGGGCGAACCCATTGCCGGCGATTTTACTGCCGACAAATTCGAAGTGTGCCCGGGCGACTCCGTGCAATTCACCAACCTGACCAACGACCCAAGGGTGGACGGCTGGCATTTCTCCTCTGAAAGCGACCGGCTATGGCATTGTTTTCAAGACAAAAACCCGGTCTGGGCGTACAACAGCGAAACCGGCCCACTGGATGTGTCGCTGACCACCGAGTATAACGGCTGTTTTTTTACCGTAACCAAGCAAGATTTTATCCTGGCCAAAGGCCCCATCGCACAACTCCACTACGAAACTACCTGCAATAATACCCTGCGGTTTGATTTCACCAACGAAAGTAAAGACGCCACAAAAGTCACCTGGTACACCGGCGACGGCGACAGCACCGACCTGAACACCTTTACTCATCTCTACGATGTGCCCGGAACTTATACCGTGGTGTTGAAAGCCGAAAACCCGGCCAGCGGCTGTCCCATTTCGTATGACACCGCCACGGTATACGCCACACAGTTAAAATCCGTCTTCGAACTGGCCGATACAATTTGCGGCGGCACGCCGGTCACGCTCGACGGTTCCAAATCGACGGATGTCAATGCCACTTGTTACAAAGGATATACCTGGTATTTCACCTGGCAAAGGCCCGTACGGACGGATAAAAATATGTACGAGATCACGCCCGGGCCATCGGGTCTCCAAACGATCTGGCTCGAAGTGGAAGACATCAACGGGTGTAAAGACACTTTCCAACAGGACGTGGTCATTTATAACCGCTACCCTGGCGTCCAGGCCAGCGACACGCGCATCTGTATCCCGGCTACCGTTTCATTTACCGACCTGAGTACCGCCGATGCGCCTATTGTGAAATGGGAATGGGATTTCGGCGACGGCGGTATGAGTACTCAGCAAAATCCGGTACATACTTTTACCTCGCTGCCGCAAAACGGCGAATCGTTCAACGTGACGCTGCGCATCGAAGACGATAAAGGGTGTCCGGGATTTGCCAATGTTCTGATACAGGTATACAAGCCGGAAAGCAATATTATCACCATCCCCACGCCGCCCAATGTTTGCGCCGGCAAAACGATCACCTTTTTTGCCACCGATTTCACCGAAGAAGGCTCGAATCTGAACTGGCAATGGAACTTTGGCAACGGCAACACGGGTACCGGCCCATCTTCACAACAAACCTATCCGCAGGCAGGACAATTTCCCGTGAAACTGGTATACACCGAGGTGGCCACCGGTTGTAAAGACTCCACCTTTACCACGGTGAACGTTCAGGCCTACCCGGAAGCCAGTTTTTCTTCCACGGTTGATGGACTCGATATTATATGCTACCCGCAAAACATCCAGTTTACCAATACCACGGCTACCAACGTGTTAAAACAGGTTTACTGGAATTTAGGATTCGGCATCGAAACCACCGGGCCTTCCGCCAGCACCGTTTTCCCGAAAGGCACCTTTTCAGTCACCATGGTGGCCGAAACTACCTTCGGCTGCCGCGACACGGTGTCGCGTTCCTTTACCGTGGTAGGGCCGGAAGGAACTTTTACCATGGATAAAAACTTCATCTGCCAGGGCGACGAGATCACATTCCAGCTACAGGACACCGTCAGCGTCAGTTCCTGGGAATGGAATTTCGGCGACGGCGTTTCCGCGCAAAACGTCAACCCCGTCACCCACACCTATAATTTCCTGCCCCCCGGCGGCACAACCAACGCCAAACTGGTGCTGCGCGGCGAAGATGACGCCTGCGCTATCACGGTGGAACTGCCGGTCAATTTCTCCCAGATAAAAGCCGGTTTTACCACTCCTCTCCCACCCCTCTGCGCCGGCGGCCCGGTGCAGTTTACCAACACTTCGCTGTTTGCCGATTTGTGGGACTGGAATTTCGGGAACGGT
>JAKLJF010000033.1 GCA_023151335.1 Thermoanaerobaculia bacterium
TTTTTCTCCGCAAACCTTATCTTTGCTTCAAAAAAGGCCAAAAATGTCCATTTTCATCCATCAACGACCGGACTGGCCGCACTTCTCCTGGAACAGCGAACTGCTGCTGCCCCTGCTGGGCAATGTCAGAAACCTTCAGGGCAAACTTTCCGGTAAAATGACTTCGCTCGGCTTTGCGCTGAAACAGGAAGCCTTCCTGGAAACGGTGACCCTGGACGTACTGAAAACATCCGAAATCGAAGGCGAGTTTCTTCACCCCGAACAGGTTCGCTCCTCGGTGGCCCGGCACCTGGGCATGGATATTGCCGGGCTGATCCCATCTGACAGGCACGTAGACGGCGTGGTACAAATGATGCTTGATGCCACCCGGAATTATCAAAACCCATTAAGGGCCGAACGCCTGTTCGACTGGCATGCCGCCTTGTTCCCGACGGGTAGAAGCGGCATGTACCGAATCAACGTCGGACAGTGGCGCAAAGATGAAACCGGCCCCATGCAGGTGGTCTCAGGTGCTTTGGGCAGGGAATATATCCATTTTCAAGCCCCTGATGCCGCCCGCCTGGAAACCGAGATGGACCTTTTCCTGGTCTGGTTCAATGACAATCAGGGGCTCGATCCCGTTTTAAAAGCGGGTATTGCGCACCTTTGGTTCATCACCATTCATCCTTTTGACGACGGGAACGGGCGCATTGCAAGGGCTATCACTGATATGCAACTTTCGAAAGCAGAAGATAATCCGCAGCGATTTTACAGCATGTCGGCTCAAATCAGACTCCAGCGGAGGGAGTATTATGAAATCCTGGAAAAAACGCAGCGCGATGGCCTGGACATCAGCGAATGGCTGAAGTGGTTTTTGGATTGCCTGGAAAAAGCATTACAGACAACCGACTCAACCTTGGACCGGGTGCTGTACAAAGCCAGGTTCTGGGAAAAACACGCTACCACCTTGCTGAATGAGCGGCAAGTGCTGCTGATCAACAAACTACTGGGACCGTTCGAAGGCAAACTCAGCTCCTCCAAGTGGGCGAAAATCGCCAAATGCTCCCAGGATACCGCGCTGCGGGATATTCAGGATTTGGTGAATAAGGGCATTTTAGTAAAGGAAATGGGCGGCGGGCGCAGCACAAACTATATTTTGAGGCGTTGAAAAAGGCGTGTTATCTTTCGGGCAGGGTACCGGCAGCGCGGTGCAATATCCGCAACGAAGCCTCGGCGGCTACCTTGAAAAAGGCGGGGTTTGAGGAGGCGGGGCGTATGTTGCGCGGCACGGTGCGCGGGGAAGCGCTATCGACTAAATGATAAAACATCCGTCCAATTCCGGACACCCGCCGTCCAATTCCGGACAGTCGCAGGAAATAAATTCTTATAAAATACTTGATTATCAAAGGGTTATGCCACTGGCACAAGGATTGAAGCCCTTTTGCGAAATCGCCGCGCCATGTTTCAAAACTATCTCAAAATCACGCTGCGCCAGTTTGCCCGGAACAAAACCGCCACTTTGATCAACTTCTCCGGCCTGACCATCGGTCTGGCAGCAGCCATGCTCATCGGCGTGTACGTGCTGAACGAATGGCAAACCGACCGCGACCTGCCCCACCCCGACCGTACCTTCCGCCTGCTGCGCGTATCGGCCATCAATAACCAGCCCTATGATATCGGCGTCACCTCGGGACCGTTTGCCGGTGCGCTCAAGCAGGATTTTCCCGCCGATATAGAAGAAACCGTCCGGGTATTGGAGGGTCACAGCCTGGTACAAACGGGGGAGCGGCGTTTTCACGAAGAACATTACTACTACGCCGACCCGAATTTCCTGAGCTTTTTCCATTTCCCGCTGCTGCACGGCGACCCCCGCACGGCGCTGTCGCAACTGCACGGCGTGGTGCTCACCCGGGAGACGGCCCGTCGTTATTTCGGCGACGAAAACCGGGCCATGGGCCAAACCCTGCGTATCGACAACCAGTACGACGCCGTGGTCACCGGCGTCATGGCCGAACTGGAAAAACCGGTGCACTTTCAGTTCGACCTGATCGAAAGCACTGTGGAACTGGAAAAAGCCGAGTGGTGGAAAGGATGGTGGAACAACAGCGCCTGGACCTATCTGCGGCTCGCGCCCGGCGCCCCGGCGGCGGACCTGCAGGAGAAATTCCCGGCCTTTATGGACAAATATTTCGGGAAAGATTTTGCGGCTTTCGACACCCGCATCGACCTGCGTTTGCAGCCTTTGCGCTCCGTGTATTTTGAAGCGGATACCCGTTACGACGAGGTGCGGCACGGCAACCGGCAGGCCGTGGAGATCTTTTTCGTGGCGGCCCTTCTGCTCATCCTCATCGCCTGTGCCAACTACGTGAACCTCTCCACCGCCAAAGCCGCCGAACGCGGCAAAGAGGTCGGTGTGTACAAGGTACTCGGTTCGGGCCGGCCCCAGATCATCGGGCAGATGCTCGGTGAAAGCCTGCTGATGAGTTTCGTATCGGTGCTGGCGGCCGCGCAACTGGCCTGGCTGGCCATGCCCTGGTTCGGGCAACTGTTCGGCACAACGCTGAAGCTGAGTATTCCCTGGTGGGCGGCAGCCGCTGCGTTGGGCGGCATCGCGCTGCTGGTGGGGCTGGCGGCCGGCTGGTATCCCGGCTGGTTCCTGTCGGCGTTCAAACCGGCTGCCGCTTTGCGGGGATCGACCGGCGGCGGCGCGCGGCAGAGCGCGGGCCTGCGCAAATCGCTTGTGGTATTCCAGTTCGTGTTGTCCGTGGGACTGCTGTGCAGCACTTTGCTCATCCACCGGCAACTCGATTTCCTGCGCGAAAAAAACCTCGGTTTCGACAAGGAACACGTGTTGTTACTATCGTGTAACAATCCGGATATTTACAAAAACCGCGTCTCCTTCCGGCAAATGCTGGAGCGCGAGCCCGGCGTACTGAGCATGAGTTTCAACGGCGGGGCGCCGGGCGGTTACCACGACGGCTCGAACGTGCAATTCCCGGAACAGAACAAATCCGTCAAAATGCGCACGGCCTTCGGCGACTTCGATTATTTCAATACGCTGGGTCTTCAAATGGCCGCGGGCCGGCCCTTTTCCCGCGACATGGCCACCGACAGCACCGGCGCAATCATCTTCAACGAACAGGCCGTGCGGGCCATGGGCCTGACGCCGGAAGAAGCCATTGGCAAAAAAGCGCTGGTCGCCTTTTTCGATACCATACCCCGCACCATTATCGGCGTGGTGAAAGACTATCACTTCGCCAGCCTGCGCGACGCCATCGAACCGGAAGTGATCTCGGTGGACATGGGCGGGCGCGAACTGGCCGTGAAAGTGCAGGCCGGGCAAATGACCCGCGTGATCGCCGCCGCCGAAAAAGCCTGGAACCGGTTTTCCCCGGTCTACCCGTTCGAATACCATTTCCTCGACGAACGCCTCGACCAGCTGTATCTCGGCGAAGCGCGGCAGGGGAAGATATTCGCCCTGTTCGCCGGTATCGCCATTTTTATCGCCTGCCTCGGCATGTTCGGCCTGGCCGCCTACGCCGCTGCCCTGCGCACCAAGGAGATCGGGGTCCGCAAGGTACTGGGCGCCTCGGTGGCAGGCATCGTAGGGCTGCTGTCGAAAGATTTTCTGAAACTCGTGATCCTCGCTTTTTTCATCGCCGCGCCGCTGGCCTGGTATTTCATGGACCACTGGCTGTCGGATTTTGCCTACCGCATCGATATGCAATGGTGGGTTTTTGCGCTGGCTGGCTCGGTGGCCGTGGCCGTGGCGTTTCTGACGATCGGCGCACAGAGTTTAAAAGCGGCGCTGAGCGACCCGGTGAAGAGTTTGCGGAGCGAATGAACCAGGTAGATGTTTTGTATAAACTTATTCTGAAATGCTTCAAATCTATTTCAAACTCGCCATAAGAAACCTGCTGGCCAACAAACTGGTCACAGCCATCAATATTACGGGATTGTCCATAGCCATCGGTTGCAGCATTGTCGTATTTCTGTTTTTAAAAAATTATATCACGCTGGATAATTTTCACGAAAACGGCGACCGCATTTTTATGGTGGAATACGTGGTGGACAACGAGGGGCAGGAACAAACCTGGGGTACTTCGCCCATGCCCCTTGGCCCGGCGCTGGCGGCCGGTTTTCCGCAGGTAGAGCGGACTGTACGGGTCGAGATGCAAGGCGCCCGGGTCTTCCTGGAAGACCGCAGGTTCGATGAAATGGTATTTTTTGCCGACCCGGGTTATTTCGATATGTTCACCTTCCCCCTGCAAGCAGGCAGCCCGCTGGCGCTGCATGAGCCGGATGCCGTGATCCTGAGCGCTGCCGCGGCGAACAAGTATTTCAACGGCCGGGATGCCCTGGGCAAAACCATCACTATTACTTTTGATAACCAGGTGAGGAAAGTGTTTACCGTCAAAGGCGTGGCCGCGCCTTTTCCCGAAAATACAGGTTTCGCTTTCGATATCCTCGCGGGCTTCAACACACTGACAAGTATTGGCGCCACCGATCCGGCGGACTGGAAGACCCACACCCGCGGAACTTTTGTCCAACTTCGCGACCAGACCGATGTCAGCATTTTGTCTGATAAAATGGGTAAATACCTGGCGTCGTATAATGCCGCCAACAAAGACCAACCCATTAAATCGTTCGTATTCGACAACCTGAACCATCCCAATGCCGGCGCTTATGACGTACAGCGCAGACCCACCGAGGCGGCCCATCCTTTGCTGATCGCCGTATTTGCCCTCGTGGCCCTGATGATGATGGCGTTGTCGTGTTTTAATTATATCAATATCGCCCTGGGCCATATCGGCAAACGCCTGAAAGAGATCGGCATCCGCAAAACTATCGGCGGACGGAAAATGCAGCTGGTGGGGCAGTTTATGACCGAGAACCTGTTGCTCTGTTTTTTCGCCCTCCTGGCCGGCCTGGTTTTGGCGAAAACGGCGCTGGCGCCGTTCCTCAACTCCGTTTTTGTGGATGAAATGCAGATTTCGCTGGCTTTTGACAAAAACTACGCGTTGTGGGTTTTCCTGTTCGGCTTGTTGATCTTTACCGCGGTTGCTTCGGGCGCTTACCCGGCGTTTTACATCAGCGCTTTTCAGCCGGTTTCCATTTTCAAGGGTAAACAGCAGTTCAACGGGAAAAAGGGCGTGAGCGGTTTGTTGTTGCCCATTCAATTCGTGCTCGCCTTTTCCACGGTCATTATCGGCGTGGTGCTTACGGCAGCAGGCTGGTACTGGAAAGACGCCCCCTGGGGTTATCAACCCGACCAAACCCTGGTGGTGCGCCTCGACAGCGCCGGCCAGTACTCCTTTTTAAAAAATGAAGCGGAACGCAATCCCAGGGTCGTGGGGGTAGCCGGCGCCGCCAGTCATGTGGGCGAATCGTACAGCCGGGAAAGTATTTTTAAGGGGGCCGACAAGATCGACGTCATCCGGTACGACGTGGGCGCGGGCTATTTCGAGGCCACGGGGCTGCAACTCAAAACCGGCCGTTTCTTCGACGAGCGCCGGCCGGCCGAAGACGCCGGTTCGGTAGTGGTGAACGAAACCTTTGTACAAAAACAGGGTTGGACGGAAGCCGTCGGTCAGGAAATCCGAACGGAAGAACAAAAAGCCATGGTGGTAGGCGTAGTGGAAGATTTTAAACTGTTCGGCTCGGGCGCCGCGCGAGCGGCAGTGTTCCATCTGGCCGCTCCAAACCAGTTCAACTATCTGACAATCCGTCACGAAGCCGGCGCGGACAAAACGGTACAGGCTTTTATGAAATCGGCGTGGGAACGGCTTTATCCGGCTGCGCCGTTTAGCTACTTCCGCCAGGCTGCCGTGTTCGACGATTTTTACCGCAGCTTCGGCAACGTGGCGCGCGTTTTCCACTACATCGCCGGGCTGGCACTGCTCATCGCCTGCATGGGTTTGTTTGGCCTGGCCGCCCAGAATTATTCCAGCCGGCTTAAGGAAGTGAGTATCCGCAAAGTGTTGGGCGCCACTACCTTCAATATCATTTTGCTCGCCAACCGGCGGTTTCTCCTTTTGCTTGCCACTGCCGGATTGATCGCAACCGCCATCTGTTATGCCGGCGCTCAACTGCTGATCCGGCAGGCACAGGAGTTTACGGGCGACCTGCAGTTGGGTATCGCGCCCTATCTTCTCGCCAACCTGCTGGTGTTTATGGCGGCGGCTCTTGCTGTAGGCGGTCAGTCGTGGCGACTGGCGCGCACGGCGCCGGTGGAAGCACTGCGCAATGAATAAAAAACGCTTAATCCGTCGAACGGTTCAAAAACATATCGAAGGGAGCCGCTCGTAGCGGGGCTTGTTTGCGGAGAACCATTCCGGGTCGTTATGCGCTTTAAGATCGGTGAGGAACTGGAAGCTGGCCGCTGATATTTTGCTTATTTTTGTGGTGAAGTGAATATATTATTTGTTTCCAATGTAATGTTTCAAACCCAAAAATACGACTGGGAACGAGAATTGGACTGATCGGAATACCCCAGCACGGCAATGCAGATTTCGCCGGTCGCTTGTGAAGTTATCCGGCGAAATCTTATATTTATGAACCAGTTTCCGCCCATAATATAATATAATTCATGGCGAAATATTGGTTTTTTTGAATATTTTCGCTTGGAAAAGAATTATATTTGCAGCGAAAACCCTTCTTTAAATATAGGATTTCGCTGTAAAATACATGCAACATGAACATTCAATTCATTGGGCGGGAAAAAGAAAAAGAGGTATTGCAGCACGCCCTGTTGTCGCCGGAAGCCGAGTTTGTGTCCGTGATAGGCAGACGCCGGGTGGGGAAGACTTTTTTGATAAAGACGGTTTACGAAAAGAACATAATTTTTGAAATAACCGGGCTGCAAAATGCCACGGTGGATAAACAGCTGGAGCATTTCAACTTCACCCTGGCCCAATACGCCCAATCCGATATTCCCATAGCCAAAGCCACTTCCTGGCTGGATGCTTTCCACTTACTGACTTATGTTCTGAAAAAAAAAATGGATGAAGCGCCGGGAAAAAAAGTAGTGTTTTTCGACGAGTTGCCCTGGCTGGCTAAAAATGATCCGGGTTTTCTGACCGGGCTGGAGTATTTCTGGAACAGCTGGGCGGTCACGCAGCCCCTTGTGGTGGTGATTTGTGGTTCCGCAGCATCCTGGATGATCCAGAACGTGGTGAACAATACAGGCGGACTTTACAACCGCCTCACCAAACGGATTTACCTGAAACCTTTCTCGCTGGCAGAAACTAAAAAGTACCTGCAAAGCCGGCGTCTTAATTTCAGCAACTACGAGATCACCGAGTTGTACATGGCTATGGGCGGCATTCCGCACTATCTGAAAGAGGTGAAAGGCAATAAAAGTGCCACTCAAAACATCGACGAAATCTGTTTTTCAACGACAGGGCTGTTGCGCGACGAGTTCCGTCTGATGTTTTCCTCCTTGTTCGAGAACGCGGAAAAACATACGGCCATTATCCGCGCGCTGGCGACGAGCCATCAGGGGCTGACCCGTCAGGCCATCGTTCAATTGGCCAAAATTCCGGAAAACGGCCATACCAGCCGGGTAATAGAGGAACTGGAGCAATCCGGCTTCATTTCCGCCTACTACCCTTTTGGAAAACGGAAAAAGGACATGCTCTACCGCCTGACCGACGAGTATTCGCTGTTTTATCTGAAATTTATCGAAAATAAAGTCCATGAAGGTAGCGGCACCTGGCAGCACCTCAGCCAAACCCAGGAGTACAAAACCTGGAGTGGCTACGCCTTCGAAAGCATTTGCTTAAAACATATCCCCCAAATAAAAAAAGCCCTGAGCATCGGTGGGGTATACTCGCTTTCCTCCACTTTTTACAAAAAAGGCACGACCGGGCAAAAAGGCGCTCAGATCGATCTGCTGCTCGACCGCAATGACCAAGTGATTAACATTTTCGAGATCAAATTCAGCAACCGGGAGATCAGCCTTACCAAAGAACAGGCCGACACGCTGCGCCAAAAATGCTGGACTTTCGCCGAAGTCACCAAGACCCGCAAACGCCTCATGCTTGTACTGATCACTACTTTCGGCCTGAACCATAACCAGCACAGTCTGGGCTTAGTGGAGGCTGTGGTGATGCTGGATGATTTGTTCACAGATTAAATTTCTCCCGTCCAATTCCGGACATCCGCCGTTCATAATCGAACAGTCATATCAGTATTTTTGTTGGCAAAATATTGGTAGTCAGCACTTTGTTTCACTGGCACAAGGATTGCGCAATGTTTACGAAACATAAAAAGTTTCGAAAACATAACCGCTATGTTCCGCAACTATCTGAAAATCGCGTTCCGTCACCTCTGGGGAAACAAAACCTTCAGTTTCCTTAATCTCGCCGGGTTGGCCACGGGCATCGCCTGCGCGGCGCTCATTTTGCTTTGGGTGGAAAACGAACTGAGTTACAACCGCTTCCACGCCAATGGCGACCGGATATACCAGATTTTAAACAATCAGACCTACGACGGCAAAACCTACACCTTTGCCGCCACGCCGGGTCCATTGCGCGACGCGCTCGTGGAGGAAATCCCGGAAATGGAATACGTAAGCCGCACGGACTGGGGCGACGAGAACCTGGTCACTTACGGCGACAAAAACTTTTACGAGGAAAGCCAGAGCGTGGAGCCGGATTTTTTCCGGATATTCTCGTTCCGCCTGCTGAAAGGCAAGCCGGAAACGGTGTTTCAGGACCTGCACTCCGTAGTCGTTACCGAGTCGTTTGCGAAAAAATATTTCGGCGACGAGGAGCCGCTGGGCAAGGTGATCAACCTCGACAAAAAAACCGATTTCAAGGTGACGGGCGTGGTGGCCGACCCGCCGGAAAACTCGTCCATTCGTTTTACTTTTCTGAAACCGTTCGATCTGTTTTTAAAAAACAATGAATGGACGCAAAACTGGGGCACCAATGGCCTGCAGGCTTTTCTCACCCTGCGTCCGGGGGCCGATGTGGCCAGGGTAAACCATGCCCTCGACAGCATCGTGGTACGCCACAAGGAAGGCGCCAGCTCCCGCCTGTTCCTGTTTGCGCTCAGGGACTGGCGTTTGCGCAGCGATTTTAAGGAAGGCAAGATGGCCGGCGGGCGCATCGAATACGTGCGGCTGTTCTCGGTGATCGCGGCATTCATCCTGCTGATCGCCTGCATCAATTTTATGAACCTGGCCACCGCCCGCTCCGAGCAGCGGGCGCGCGAGGTGGGCGTGCGAAAGGTGCTGGGCGCCGAGCGTGGCGCGCTGGTGTGGCAGTTTTTGGGCGAGAGCCTGCTGCTGTCGCTCATGGCCGTCGTCATGGCCGCGGCCATGGTCACACTGGCCCTGCCCGGTTTCAACGAACTGGTAGGCGAAGAACTGTCGCTGCGGCTGAACGACCCCGTACACCTGGGCGGCCTGCTCGGCGTAGGGCTGCTGGCCGGTTTGCTGGCAGGCAGTTATCCCTCGCTGTACCTGTCGTCGTTCCAGCCGGTGCGCGTACTGAAAGGGATGGTATTCTCCTTCCGGGGCGGCGGTGGCGGCAGCGTGCGCAAGGCGCTGGTGGTGTCGCAATTCGTCATTTCGAGCGTGCTCATCATCGGCACTTTGGTTATTTATCAGCAAATACAACACGTCAAAAGCCGGCGCCTGGGCTACGACAAGGAAAACATGATGGTGATACCGCTGCGGGGCAATCTGAACGAGCATTTCCCGGCTATCAAACAAAGCCTGCTGGCCACCGGGGCGGTGGAAAACGCCGCCAAAGCCAACCAGTCGCTGCTGCAACTCGGCAACAACACCGGCGACTTCAGCTGGCCCGGCAAAGACCCCGGCAGCGAAGTGCTCGTCACAACGGAATGGGTCAGTCAGGAATATATTGCTACGATGGGTATGAAGATCAAAGCAGGCCGGGATTTCAACCCCGACGTCATCAGCGATACTTCCTCCCTGCTGATCAACGAAACTTTTGCCCAGCTCATCGGCGGCGGCGAAAACCTCGTCGGCAGCCAGGTCAGGATGAATGAAAGCGAGTACCGCGTGATCGGCATCGTGGAAGACTTCCTTTTCAACGACATGTACGGCAAACCCGATCCCGTGGCTTTCTTTTGCCAGC
Source organism: Thermoanaerobaculia bacterium (assembly GCA_023151335.1). Lineage (GTDB taxonomy): Bacteria > Bacteroidota > Bacteroidia > Chitinophagales > Saprospiraceae > M3007. Next base: position 10,089 of record JAKLJF010000033.1, read on the forward strand.
CCTCCTCCACCAACCGCCTGTTCGTCAGGCTGAAAAGCGGGCAGGATATGTCCGGGGCTGTAGCCGCCGTGGCTGATGTGATCAAAAAACACAATCCCGGTTATCCGTTCGAATACAAATTCATGGACCAACAGTTCGACCGCTTGTTCCGCGGCGAAACGCTGATCGGCATGCTGGCCCGCCTGTTCGCCGGGCTCGCTGTTTTTATTTCCTGTCTGGGCCTTTTCGGTCTGGCGGCTTACACCGCCGAACGCCGCACCAAAGAGATCGGTATCCGCAAGGTGCTGGGCGCCAGCGTGGCCGGTATCGTGGGCCTGCTGTCGGCCGATTTCCTCAAACTCGTCGGCATCGCCCTGCTGATCGCCACGCCGCTGGCTTATTTTCTGCTCGACCAGTGGCTGGCCGACTTTGCCTACCGCATCGACATTTCCTGGCAGGTGTTCGCCATGGCAGGACTCCTGGCGACGGTTTTGGCGTTCCTCACGGTGAGTTTCCAAAGCGTGAAGGCGGCGCTGATGAACCCGGTACGGTCGTTGAAGAGCGAGTGAGGATTATTGCGCAGGGCAGAGCCTTGGAGGAGGTATTACTTTCCCCAAAAATTCAGCTTTCGAACTTTCGTCCTCGAAAACCGGTCTGCTTTCCCCGACAAACTGGCTGATTTAAAATACCAGATCAAAGTAATAGTCGAAAACACCGGAATACGCGATAAATTTTCTGGAAAGCCTGAAAGGAAATTTGGACAAAACACCTGGGCACAATTTTGCATCATTCTGCCAGGAGTAGTCTTTTCATGGCTATTGGGAGCGAAAAATTCGCGAAAGATTTCTTCAATCAGGTAATCTTAACGGCTGAACGCCGAAACCGGCGACAGGGTTATTTTCCGGAATTCCACTTCCGAGCCTTCGGCCTGCACGGCTATTTGGCCTTTGGAGGCGGTCGCATTCGTGCCGTGATTGACGAGGGCGCCGTTTATCCACACTTTTACGGCATTGCCCAAACATTCAATGACCATGGTATTCCACTCGCCGGGCGGGTTTTCGGCGCCGTCGGTCAGGTTGAGGATACGCCGTTCTTTCCCTTCCGTGATGCCCCATTTTTCCCGGGGGCCGCGTCTTTTTTCCATATCCGGCACGGTGATGTCCTCCACGATGCACCAGAAGTCGCCGGCATTTTCGTGCATCATCTGCACTTCTATGGATTTGGGGAACATGCCGTACAAGGCCCTCGGGGTGGAGGCGTGCACGAGTACGCCGCAGTTGCCGGGCACGCCGGCGAAGCGGTACTCCACTTCGAGGCGGTAGTTTTCATAGACGGCGTCGGTGATCAGGTGCCCGCCGGGTTTGCCCAGGCTCACCAGCAAGCCGTTGCGCACGATGAAAGGCGGCGGCAGGGTGTTATTCTTGTCCAGGTCCGGCACGTCCATGTGCCAGCCGCGGAGGTCTTTGCCGTTGAAAAGGTTTTGGGTCCGGGGGCTGTTTTTGGGCTTCACGGCGCAGGAGAACAGGAGAGTGCTGAGCAGGAAAAGAAGCGGAAGGTGTTTCATGTGCGAGCCTTATAAATAACCCGGGGAGAAGGTAACAAGATTCATATCAACTGCTTGTTTTCCACAAAGTAAAGCCTTTCCGGCGATTTTTCATAATCCCCTTTTCCGCACTGCCCGGATACACATAAACGACGGGAATGCATTCAATTCTTTATAATGCCGCGCATCGTATTGTTCGAATTCCGGGGTGGGTTTGGGCTCGACCAGCCGGTCGATCCAGAATCCGTTTTCGGTCAGGGGGGCGATACAAGCGTGCAGGGGCCGGCGGTAGCTGTGCACTTCCACGGGTTGGCCGAAGCCTTTCCAGGTGCATTGTACGGCCTCTGTGTCGAAATAGCGGCTTGAGCGGAAGAAATTGTATTCGAAAAACGGGTGATCGATGGAAAGCACAAGACAGCCCTCGGGTTTCAGCACCCGGTGAAACTCCCGGATGGTGGGGCCCCAGTCTTCCACGTAGTGCATGGCCAGGGCGCAGAGTACCACGTCGAACGATCCGGGGGCGAGCATATCGAGCGGCTGCGCCAGGTCGTGCACGAAGAAGACGCCGGCGTCGCGGTTCCGTTCTTTGGCCAGTTCGATCATGCGGGGGCTGATGTCGAAGCCGGTGACGGTTGCGCCCTGTGCGAGTAGTATTTCCGCGTATTTTCCCGGCCCGCAGGCCGCGTCGAGTATTGATTTCCCCTGTACGTCGGGCATTAACGCGAGGGTGTTGGGGCGGTCGTAATAGGCATTGTGGGGTTTGTGTTCGATGAGGCGGTTGTAGCTGTCGGCCAGGGCCTCGTAGGCGGCGATGATTTTTGCTTTGCTCATTTGATGCAGGGTATAAAAGCAGTGACGGCTGTCGAGGTGTCACCCCTTCACCCCTTCCAAAATCTTAATATAATTCGCCCGCTCATACGCCGTGGGGTCCGACACGTGTTGCTGGCTCATGGCGCCCTTGAACGCGTCGACGGATTTGAAGCCCATGGTCCGCATCCAGGTCATCAGGTCGCCGGTGATGGTTTGCAGGTGCTCGATGCCGTATTTGTACAGGGAAGAAGCGGTCATCACCACGTCGGCTCCGGCGAGCAGGTATTTGATCACCTCGTTGGCGCCCTGCACGCCGGTGGTAGCGGCCAGTGACACGGGCACGCGGCCGTACAGGATGGCGATCCAGAGCAGAGGCAGGCGGATCTCGTTGGGCGCGCTGTACTGGAGGTCGGACAATACCTGCAGTTTGGTGATATCAAAGTCGGGCTGGTAAAAGCGGTTGAACAACACCAGCGCGTCGGCGCCGGCCTTGTGCATACGCTGCGCCATATTGGCCATGGCGCTGAAATAGGGGTTCAGTTTGATGGCCACCGGCACATCCACGTGGCTTTTCACCGCGGCGATGATGTCGAGATAACGTTGTTCCACCTGCGCGCTGCTGACCCGGGGGTCGGCCGGTATCCAGAACACGTTGATCTCCAGGCCGTCTGCGCCGGCGTCCACCATCTGGCGGGCGTATTCCATCCAGCCCTCGGTGGTGGTGGCGTTCAGGCTGGCAATGATGGGTATCTCCACCCGCGCTTTGGCGCGGCGGATGAGCTGGAGATACTGTTCCGTACCGACGTGAAATTCGTCCAGGTCGGGGAAATAATCGGCCGCCTCGGCAAACACGTTGCTGGTAGCCGCCACGGCCCGCTCGTACTGGCGGTATTCCCGCTGGATCTGTTCTTCAAACAGCGAAAACAATACGACGGCGCCGGCGCCGGCATCTTCCATACGCAAGATATTGTTGACATCCTCCGACAGGGTGCAGGCGGAAACGACAATCGGGGAGGAGAGGGGAATGCCCATGTAGGTGGTGCGGAGATCCATATAGTCAGGTTGCTTTTTTCAGGTAACAGTTAATTTCGATTTAGATTCACGCTACCGGCGCAAACGCCTTTGCCGATTGCCCGGCCATATCCTCGTACGTTTTCCAGCGCAGGTCCACGAGTTCCTGGGCCAGTTGCATGAGGTATTCGGCTTCTTCGGGGTTGGAGCGGGTCAGCATCTTGTAACGCAACTCGTTGTAGGCGTAATCTCTCAGCGGCATGGTGGGCCGGGGCGAATCGAGTACGAACGGGTTTTTATTCTTCTTGCGCAGGGCGGGATTGTAGCGGAGCAGCGGCCAGTAGCCCGACGCCACGGCTTTGTTCTGCTGGTTCAGTCCGTCTTTCATGTCGTAGCCGTGCGCGATACAGTGGCTGTAGGCCAGGATGAGCGAGGGGCCGTCGTAGGCTTCCGCTTCGCGCATGGCCAGCAGGGTTTGCTGCGGGTTGGCGCCGAAAGCCACCCGGGCCACGTACACGTTGCCGTAAGAGATGGCCTGCATGGCCAGGTCTTTTTTACCCACCCGTTTGCCGGCGGCGGCAAACTTGGCCGTGGCGGCGGTAGGCGTCGATTTCGAGGCCTGTCCGCCCGTATTGGAATACACTTCGGTATCGAGCACGAGCACGTTCACGTTTCGGCCGCTGGCCAGGGCATGGTCGAGGCCGCCGTAGCCGATATCGTAGGCCCAGCCGTCGCCGCCTACGAGCCACACGCTGCGGCGCACCAGTTGGTCGGCTACCGAGAGCAGGTGCCGGGCTTCCGGCGTGTCGATGTATTGCAGGCGTTCGCGCAATTCTGTTACGCGGCGCCGTTGTTCCAGGATGTCGGATTCGACCAGTTGGGGCGCGTTGATCAGGCCCTGGGCCAGCTCGTCGCCGAGTTGCGGGCTGAGTTGCCGGAGCAACTCGCGGGCGTAGGCCAGTTGTTTGTCGGCGGTAATCCGCATGCCCAGGCCGAATTCGGCGTTGTCCTCAAAAAGCGAGTTCGACCAGGTGGGGCCTTTGCCCTGCGCGTTCACCGTCCAGGGGGTGGTGGGCAGGTTGCCGCCGTAGATGGAGGAACATCCCGTGGCGTTGGCGATCAGCAGCCGGTCGCCGAACAGTTGGGACAACAGTTTGAGGTACGGCGTTTCGCCGCAGCCGGCGCAGGCGCCCGAGAACTCGAACAGCGGCTCCAGGAATTGCGCGCCGTGCACCAGTGAGAAGTTGACCTCGGCGCGGTCGTTCCAGGGGATTTGTTCAAAATACGCGATGTTTTGTTGTTCCTGCGGGAGGATCGGCTCTTTTTGGCCCATGTTGATGGCTTTGCGGGAGCGGTCTTTGGTATCGGTCACCGGACAGGCTTCCACGCACAATTCGCAGCCGGTGCAATCTTCGAGGTACACCTGGAGGGCGTAGCGGGTTTCAGGGAAGCCCCGGGCGTTGATAAAAGCCGATTTGAAATCGGCGGGCGCTTCGCCCAGGTAGTCTTCGTGGAAAAATTTGGCCCGGATAACGCTGTGGGGGCACACGTAGGCGCAGTTGCCGCACTGGATGCAGATATCCGGTTCCCAAACGGCCACCAGGTCGCTGATGTTGCGTTTTTCCCACTTCGTGGTACCGCTGGGGAAGGTGCCGTCAAGCGGCATTTTGCTCACGGGCAGGTCGTCGCCGTGGCCGGCCATCATGACGGCCGTGACCTCCTGCACGAAAGCGGGGGCTTCCGCCGGTACGACTGCCGTTATTTCGCCGACGCCGGCCACCCGGTTGGGTACCGTCACTTCATACAGGTGGTCGAGGGTGACGTCCACCGCTTTGAAGTTTTGCTCGATCACGGAGCGGCCCTTTTTAAAGTAAGTTTTTTCGATGGCGTATTTGATCTCGGCAATAGCCTGTTCGCGGGGCAACACACCGGCCAGTGCGAAAAAGCAGGTTTGCATGATGGTGTTGATGCGGCTGCTCATGCCCGTATCGCGCGCTACCGAGGTGGCGTCGATGACGTAAAATTTCAGTTTTTTATCGATGATGTCGCGCTGCACGCTACCCGGGAGTTTGTCCCATACTTCTTCTTTACCGTAGGGGCTGTTGAGCAGAAAAGTAGCGCCGGGTTTGGCATACCGGAGCATTTCCACCTTTTCGGTAAAGTTGAACTGGTGACAGGCAATAAAGTCGGCCTGCGAGAGCAGGTAGGGCGCCCGGATGGGGTCGGGCCCGAAGCGCAGGTGCGACACCGTGCGCGCGCCCGACTTCTTGGAGTCGTACACGAAATAACCCTGTGCATAGAGATCGGTATTTTCACCGATGATCTTGATGCTGTTCTTGTTGGCCCCCACTGTGCCGTCGGCGCCGAGGCCGAAGAACAGGGCCTGCGTCCAGCGCGATTCGTCGAGGGTGAAGGACGGGTCGTAATCGAGGCTGCTGAACGTCACGTCGTCGTTGATGCCGACGGTGAAATGGTCTTTCGGCTGCGGTTTTTTCAGTTCGTCAAACACCGCTTTTACCATGGCCGGGGTGAATTCCTTGGAGGAAAGGCCGTAGCGGCCGCCTACCATGATGGGCAGTTGGTCGACTACGCGTTTCTGCAGCAGTTGCACGTAGGCCGTCATGATGTCCTGTAGCAACGGTTCGCCGGCGCCGCCGGGTTCCTTGGTGCGGTCGAGCACCGCAATGGCGCGCACGGTGGCCGGCATCACGCGGATGAAGTGTTCGACGGAGAAAGGCCGGAACAGGCGCACCTGGATGACGCCGGTTTTTTCGCCGGCTTTCGACAGGGCCAGGGCCGTTTCGGCGGCGGTTTCGCCGCCCGAACCCATGAGGATGATCACCCGTTCGGCGTCGGGGGCGCCGGTGTATTCGAACAGGCCGTATTTGCGACCAGTGAGGGCGTGGAAGCGTTTCATCACCTCCCCGACGATCGCCGGGGTTTTGTCATAAAACGGGTTCACCGTTTCGCGGCCCTGGAAATACACGTCGGGGTTCTGGGCCGTGCCGCGGATAAAGGGATTGTCGGGGTTCATGGCGCGTTTCCGGTGCGCGAAGATCAGTTCGTCGGGAACCATGGCCCGGATCTGCTCGTCGCTGAGCAGTTCGATTTTATTCACCTCGTGGGAGGTGCGGAAGCCGTCGAAGAAGTGCAGGAAGGGGATGCGCGATTCGAGCGAGGCGGCCTGCGCGATCAGGGCGAAGTCGTGCGCTTCCTGTACGCCGGCCGAGCTGAGCAGGGCAAAACCGGTGGTGCGGGCGGCCATCACGTCCTGGTGGTCGCCGAAGATGGACAGGCCCTGCGCGGCCAGCGAGCGGGCGGCCACGTGAAACACCGCGGGAGTGAGTTCGCCCGCGATCTTGTACATATTGGGCAGCATCAGCATCAGGCCCTGGGAGGCGGTGAAGGTAGTGGTGAGGGAGCCCGTTTGCAGGGCGCCGTGCACTGTACCGGCGGCGCCGCCCTCGCTTTGCATTTCTATGACTTCCGGAACCGTGCCCCAGATATTTTTAATGCCTTTGGCTGCCCATTCATCGGCCCATTCGGCCATGTTGGATGATGGCGTAATGGGGTAAATAGCGCAAACCTCATTGATCCGGTAGGCAGTATAGGCGGTCGCCTCGTTCCCGTCGATGGTGGCAATATGTTGTTTTTTATCCGACATGATAGATCAATCTTTGGCGGGTTCAGAAATCATTTCAATGGCATAGCAGGGGCATTGTTCGTAGCAAACGCCGCAGCCCGTGC
>JAKLJF010000340.1:0-5581 GCA_023151335.1 Thermoanaerobaculia bacterium
GTTCTTTGTGTTTCGCTTCTTCCACTGCCAGCGCCTTCAGCTGGTAACGGCGCTTTTGCAGCCTGGATAATAACAGCAAGGCCAATACGCCGAGTGTCACATATAAGATCCGGGCCAACAGGCTCCTGTGAAACGGCGGTTTTACCCTCAGAAAGAGGGGCTGGCTGGTGATGATTTGCCCCAGAACGTTTTTAGTCTGCACACTGAACTCATATTCGCCTTCTTTAAGATTGGTGTATTCCTTGGCCTCGGCATGGGTCCATTCTCCGTAGTCCTCGTCAAAACCTTTCAGGTAATAGCGGAACAGCTGGTTGTTCACTTCATTGAACTGAAATGCCTCCACTTCGAACTGCAAAACTTTTGCCCGGTACGAAACGGTTAGTTGCGCCGGGCTTTCCGGTTTTACTTCAAAGGGTTTTCGCGCATACAAAATGCTGTCTTCCGCCACATTGACCACTTTGCTGATGATCAGCGGCTTTTCCGCGGCCAGGCGGTTTTCCAATTCCGGCCTGTACTGGATAAAGCCTTCGTTGGCATTGAACAATACGCCGTCGCCCGTATTCACCGAAATGTTCAGCAGGTCGTTGTTGAAAGAATAGCGCAACTGAAACAGGGAGGACGGCACGAATGCATAGTTGCCGGAACTGATTTGTTTAAAAAAACCAGCGATGTCTTCCGTGTAAATATGGATGTTTTTCTGGTTGTCCTGCACCATCAGATAGACCTGTTGTTCTCCTATAACTTTGGAAAAGGTTTCCGACTTTACGATGCGCTTGTTTGCCTGGTCCACCCTGTAAATCCCTTTCGGGGTGCCCAGATAAAGTTCGTTGTCAATCCGGCTCAAAATGATCTGCTCATCCACCGGGAGGCCCTGCCCGACAGATATTTTATGAGCAACCGCCGAGGTTAAACCGGGCGACAGGGACAGTTGGTACAAGCCTTTATAGAACTGCCCGACCCAGATTTTTCCTTCCCGGTCTTCTTCAAAAAAACGGCTTGACTCCTCAAAGCCGCCGATCTTCCCTACGCCCTGCAATTCCATTTTTTCATTGATCCTGAACAGATACAAACCCGAGTAGGTGCCGCCGATGGCAAATCCCGGGTTGGACTGCAACTGTTTTACCTGCCACAATCCATGCGTGTGGGCTATCCGTTTCGCAGTCCCGTTTGCCAGCAGGAAAAGTCCGGTGTGATGTCCGGCATACAGTTTTCCGGCAATGTTTTGCATGCCGTAGGCGGGGCCTTCCGTTCCTTTCAGGAACACGCTTTGGGCAGCGTTTTTCGCCAAAAAGTAGATGCCGTTCGAAGTGGTATAGTAGGCGCCTTCATCCCTTTGGTATGCTTCGTAACCGCTGCCCTGAATGTTGATTTCCTGGTTGATAAAGCGCATCGGGGAGTTGATGTCAACGAGGGCAATCCCGTTTTGCATGCCCACCCAGAGGTTTCCGGTATAGTCCTGAAAAGCCCGCAGACAGGCATTGGACAATAAGCCATCCTGGGTCGTGATGTTTTCGATGGATTGTTTTTGCAGATCGAACAGGAACAAGCCGGCCGTCTGGGTAGAGATGGCCAGGCGGCTGTCGGAGAGCTGGAGTACGTGGTTGACGTACTTGCCCTGCAAGGCCCTGCCCAGGCCGTCGTATTTTCCCACCACCCCGAATGAAGTGGCAAATTCGATTTTTCCCGAATTATAAATCAGGAGGTATCCCCCGTCCTGGGAGATGACGCCGGCGATGGTCTCGTTGCTCGAATTGCGCAGATAGGGAGGCGCAAGCAGTTCCTGGTCCTTTATTTCAAAAAGTTGTCCCTGTCTGCTTTGGGCAAACAGCTTGCCATTGGCCTGAAAGGTGCGGTTAAAGCCATGCTTGGGTGCAAGTACGGAAATGGACTGGCCATCGTAGACGTAAATACCCTGAAAGGTGCAGAAATAGACTTTGGAGTTATTGAGGAAAACATCCCATACTTCATCGAAATCGGGGGAGGGCCGGGGTATTTTATCCACGAGCGATACCATGTTCCAGTTGTCGTTAAAGTACCCGAATTCTCCCTGCGAACCAAAATACAAGCGGTTGGCTTTTTCGTCAAATGCCAGGGAGCGGTGCTTTTTGCCCGTTTGGAAGGCATGCCGCTCCCAGGCTTTCCCATTGTAGGAAAGGACGCCGAGGTTGTTCGCCACAAACAGCGTCATGTCCCTGTTTTGGGCAAAATCAATGTTCTGTATCCCAGCCTTATAGTCGGAAGGCATAAAATTATGAACAGGGTATTTCCCTGAAAATGCCCGGCATGGCAGGCCCGGTAAAAAGGCCAGCAGCAGACACAAAATGTACTTCGTGTAGCTTGGACAGCCATCGCCGTGAAAGTGGCCAAATGTCATAATTTATTAGTAATAAATGAATTAGAATGGTAAAAATACTATTTTGTAGTAATCGAAAGAATGTTTGATGAAATATTTGATGAGGTGTGATTTTTTTTCCTGCTGATTTGCAGGTCTACATTTGAGCCATTAGCCCGTCATTTTAAAAAAACAAAAGGAAAAAAGACGGGCATTCGGCGTGGGGAGGAAATATTCGTTAAACACAATGATTCACCTTATAATAAATGGTCATGAAAAAAACAGTACAAACACTGGTTCTATGCTTTCTCGCCATTTCAGCCATGGCCCAGGCTGACAGGGTTTCCATCGTAAACAACCAGGAGGGGATGAAGCTGGTCGTCAATGGCAGCGACTTCTTCATCAACGGCATGAACTGGGACTACTTCCCGATAGGCACCAACTACTCCTACAGCCTGTGGAAGCAGCCCGACGATATTATCCGGGCCGCCCTCGACACCGAAATGCCCCTGTTGAAGAACATGGGCGTCAATGTGGTGCGGCAGTACACCGGGGTGCCCGCCCGGTGGATTCAGTATATCTATGAAAAATACGGCATCTACACCATGCTCAACCACTCCTTCGGGCGTTATGGCCTGACATTGGGCGGCGCGTGGGTCGCCAACACGGAATACGCCGACCCCCGCACACGGGATTTACTGCTTGCGGAGGTGAAGGCGATGACCGAGGAGTACAGGAACACGCCCGGTTTGCTGTTATACCTGCTCGGCAACGAAAATAACTACGGACTGTTTTGGGAAGGCGCCGAAACGGAGGACATCCCAATTCAGGACCGGAAATCCACCGTGCGGGCAACGGCCATGTATAAACTCTTCAACGAGGCGGCGGTAGCCATGAAAGGCATCGACAAATCGCACCCTGTGGCGATGTGCAACGGCGATCTGCTCTTTTTGGAAATCATCGTGAAAGAGTGCAGGGACGTGGACATTTTCGGCACCAACATGTACCGGGGCATTTCCTTCGGGGATGCTTTTCAACGAGTCAAAAATGAATTGAACAAACCCATCCTGTTCACAGAGTTTGGCGCCGACGCGTTCAACGCCCGCGACAACGAGGAAGACCAGCAATCCCAGGCCTATTACATGGTGGGCAACTGGAAGGAAATATATGAAAATGCAGCGGGTCTGGGCAAAGCGGGCAATAGCCTCGGCGGCTTCACTTTCCAGTTCAGCGACGGCTGGTGGAAATTCGGGCAGACGAGCAACCTCTCCGTCCACGACAACAATGCCTCCTGGAGCAACGGCGGCTACCTGAGCGACTACGTCGAGGGTGAAAACAACATGAACGAAGAGTGGTTCGGCATCTGCGCCAAAGGCCCGACCAACGAACGGGGGCTTTACCAACTGTACCCCCGCGCGGCCTATTATGCCCTGAAGGAAGCCCACCGCCTGAACCCGCTGGACAAAGGCACAGCCCTTTCTTCCGTGGAAAGCCATTTCTCGAACATCCAGATCATGGATGCCGTGGTCAAGGCGCGGGGCGATAAGGCGGCGCTCGCCGGCGAACAAACCAAAAAAGTGCGCATGAGCGAGCTGCGGGCGGACTTCTACACCTTCAATACGGGCGGCGAGCGGATTACAACGCCGGTGGATCCTGTGCCCGGCAGAACGTCTTACCCCGACCAACTGGGGTTCGACCACATGGAGTCTTTTTTCATCGGCGTGGAAGCGAAACCCTCCGAAAGTTTTCGGGCCAACGTTTCTTTCAACGTACTCGGCAATGTGGCCACCAACCCCATCAACGAGATCTTTTACGAAAACCGGGGCCGGCCCCAAACCGCGCTGTCGCTCAACCCGGCGACCAACCAACTCGAAACCATTACGTTAGGGGATGTGGAACGCTTTACCGTGTACCGTGCAGATATCAATTGGAACGCCAAACATTTCGACCTGAAAGGTTTCTACCGCACGGGGCATTACCACTGGGGCTACGAAGGCGATTTCTTCGGCTTTTACCCCGAAGCCAACTACGGACCTAATATCGACATTTACAACGGTATAGCGCCGTTCGGTTTTGAGTTAACGGGCAAAAAGGCGTTCAAACATTTTAAAGTAGCGTTCGGCCCTCAATTGTGGTGGGGCGCCAACCCGGCCGTCCTGGCCAAATACAGCCGGCAAATCGGCAAGTTTGATGTAACGGGTATTTTCCACGAAGACCTCGACCGGCAAGCGCCCGCCGTGAGTTCTTTCGCGGTGCCCATTCCGCCCACCCGCCGCGCCGCGCTGCACCTGAAAAGAAAACTGGGCCGGCTCGGCGTCGAGCTGGGCGGTATCTGGTCGAACTCGAACCGCGTCGGCGAAGTTTTCCAGGTAACGCGCGAAACCACGGAAGGGAGAATAGAAGTCTATCAGGATGAAACCACCATGAGCGACACCTGGGGCGGTAAAGCCAAGATCACGTATGCTTCAGGGCCTTTCCAATGGTATGCCCAGGGGGCGGCGCACGGCCTCCTCGCCATGGGCGGGGCCGATTACACCAAAACCTTCACCGGATGGAGGCTCAAAGACAGCGGTAGCGGCAACCAGTACAATTTCCTTACCGGCTTCACCGTCGGATTCGGCAATCTCCAGATCGCGCCCAACTTCCTGTGGCAAAAACCCATCGAAGATCCCATCCCCGGCGATGTGCCGGCGCCCGGGCGGCCGAGAAACATACTCGATGACCCCTTTGCCGTGCGCTCAAACCGGGAAACCGTGGCCGGTGAAATCCTTTTTACCTACGATCCCACGCCTGGCACCTGGATGTATGAATGGGACAACGATATTGCCGAAGACGCGAAGTTTGCCGTCAGCAGCGGTTTCGTTTACCGCCACCTGCCCACCAGCCAGGACGCGGCCATCGGTATCCTTGGCGACGGACGTACCATTTTCGCATTCCCCGGCGCAGCCCCCGCGCAGGACCTGTGGGAGGCTTATGCTCGCATCGTTTCAAAAATAAGCCCCGACTTCGGTTTGGTCTCCAACCTTTTCGCAGGCACGGCCCAGGCCAACGGCAGCGACGACAGGCTCATCAAACGCTTTGGCGGCGATTTGCGCCTCATTTATAAAAAAACCAAACTCACCGCCATGGTCAAAGTGAACGACTGGGGGCCTTACGACTACCACCGAGACTTCAACCTGACCTTCCCGCTGCAGCTCATGGCCGATATTTCCACAAGTCTCGCCAAACCATCCTGGTTTGACCTGCCCA
>JAKLJF010000340.1:5591-5846 GCA_023151335.1 Thermoanaerobaculia bacterium
TAACTGGCGCTCCCTCGACCGGTATTCGCCCCGCTATTGCCCGGCGACGACGATTGATGCCAGGGGCAACGTCGTGTGCGACCCCACCGCCGTAGGTTTCGGCAACGGACAGGAATGGGAAATACAGACTTATTTGCAAATCAGCATTGGCAATTAATAATCAAACGTTTACGAGGAAACGTTTACTAAACCTTGAAGATTTAGTAAACGTAGGCCACTAACAAACATCAAAAAAGTCAGTCATGAAAAATATAA
>JAKLJF010000341.1 GCA_023151335.1 Thermoanaerobaculia bacterium
TGCTTGCCCTACCCAATTAATATGATTCATAGCCCAAAAACATAATAACTTTATAATAAACACATAGGCACACAGGGCACATTGCATAACGTTTACGAAACTTTTAAAAGTTTCGTAAACGTATTTCACGGCTTGGCCATGCTGAAAACTTGGCGGCGCGAGGTATACACTAAACACATAGGCACACAGGGCACATAGTTTTATTATTACCAAGACTATGTGTCCTATGTGCCTATGTGTTTATTATAAAATAATAATTGTTTCTTATAATCGCCTATATTACGTTTACGAAACTTAAGAAGTTTCGTAAAACGTAGTTCCCTAACCATTTCCTGTCGACAGGGCCGGGAAAAATACGCAAACCTGCGTAGCCGCATTACGCAGTGCTGCCGATGCCCTCCCGCCGGGAAAGCTGGCACTTTTGTACCGTCAAACAGCCGGCCCGCCATGGTATCCTTTAACCAGGAGCGGTGACATCTCCAACCAAGCCACCAATTGCTGAATTTGAATAAAGCAACGCGCGCATAACGTTTCACCCGCCGAATATTCCGGTTCAGGCCCTCTAAACGACATGCCGCCCGAAAAGGCCGGTGCTTCAGGCCCGGGGCGGCTAATTTTGTGCCGCTAATCCCCCAAAAAAAATTTTGCAAAAAAATTTTTTAAAAAAAACCATGCCCCGCTTTGCCCCGTAAATAGGTCGTGAAGAGCAAGTGTTCACCGAAAAGTACCTTTCGTTTGCAAAAAAACTGTTGACATTCGTCGAAAATCGGGAAGGCGGCGAAATGATTTATTGGGAGAAAAAAAATTGAACATTTGTTTAAATAATTTATTTAACCTCTTGCATCATATTTGAAAAGCCGGCACCTTTGTGCCACCTTTTTTAATCTTTAACCGTCATAAGTATTAAATTTATCCTAAAAAGCGAATTTGCGTAAAAGCACACTGTTAAATAATCGTTTAACTCCGCGACCAATTTGAAAACTTTTCACCTGTCTATCGTTCTGCATAATGGAAACTCCAGTCAAGTTATTCCTTCGCGTTAATTTTATCCTAATTTTATTTGGCATATTCAGCCTTTTTTCTGTTTCCGCTTCCGCTCAGATGCTTACCGTTGTCCGCGGAACCGTCACGGACGCCCAGAGCAACGAGCCGCTGCCCTTTGCCACCGTTCAATTTGAAGGCACCAACATAGGCGCCACCACCGATTTGGAAGGCCGTTTCCGGGTAGAAATCAAAGCAGCCGCCTCGCGCCTGAAAATTACTTACGTTGGTTATCAAACGCATTTCGCAGACATTCAGCCCGGCCGGGTGAACGAGGGTCTGAATATTCGCCTCTCAGAAGCCGGCAATACCCTGAAAGAAGTGGTGGTGCGCAATGAAAAATACCGCAACAAAGACAATCCCGCTGTCGAACTGATCAAAAAGGTCATTGAGCATAAAGAGCAAAACCGCCAGGAAGGACTCGATTTTTATAATTTCGAGCAATATGAAAAGGTGGAATTTGCCCTGAACAATGTAGACGACAAGCTGCGCAACGGATTCCTGTTCCGTAAAATGCAGTTCCTGTTCGACAATGCCGACACCAGCGCCAGCGGCGTCGTCAGCCTGCCGTTTTACCTGTACGAGCGCCTGGCCGACGTATATTACCGCAAAGACCCCCGCGCCGAAAAAACTTATGTGAAAGGGGAAAGAAGTTCTACCCTGCCGATGGGTTTTATCGATGAACAGGGCGTGGCCGGCTACGTGCAGAACATGTACCAGCACGTGGATATTTACGACAACCGCATTAATCTCGCCACGGTTGAATTTGTCAGTCCGCTGGCGCCAATGTCGCCCAATATCTACCGTTTTTACATCCAGGACACCGCAAAGTTCAACGGCACACCGGTTGTACACCTCTATTTTGCACCCCGTAACAAGGGCGACTTAGCCTTCGAAGGCAATATGTGGGTGGCGCTCGACGGCAGCTACGCCGTGCGCAAAATCGATTTGGGCGTGCCGAAAGGTATCAACCTGAACTGGGTGAGCGACCTCGCCGTGGAACAACAATTCGACTGGGTGGAAACCCGCGACGACGCCGTGGGCAATACCCGCCGCCTGATGCTCAGCCAGGACGTGGTGATCATGAACTTTGGCATTACCAAAGATACCACCCGCCGCGGGCTGATCGGACGCAAAACCACTACCTACCGGGAGTACGCGCTCAACAAACCCTTGCCGTCGCAATACTTCGGTTTCAGCGGCAACACGCGTTACGATGACAACGCACAGGCAAAAAGCGAACAATTCTGGGCAGCCAACCGCCACGTGGCCCTCACGGAACGGGAAAAAGGCATCCAGGAAACCATCGATACCCTGACCAACTATAAACCCTATAAAAGGGTGATGAGCGTGGCCCGGCTGTTCCTGGAAGGATACCATCCCGTGGGCGGCTTCGACATAGGTCCGGTGAATACTTTTTACAGCTTTAACGATGTGGAAGGTTTCCGCGCCCGTTTCGGCGGACGCACCAACCTGAAATTTTCCCGCGACGTGCAACTGGAAGGTTTCGTGGCCTACGGCACCAAAGACGAACGCCTGAAAGGTTATCTCGCCGCCACCTATTCATTCAGCCATGGCCCTGTACGGCAATTCCCGCTCGACCAGGTGAAGATATGGTACCAGGACGACACCCAGATACCCGGCCAGGAACTGCAATTTATCCAGGAAGACAACTTTTTGCTCTCGTTCAAACGCGGGGTGAACGATAAAATGATCTATAACCGGGTGTTTGGCGCCCAGTACCTGAAAGAAAGCCACTCGGGTTTTTCCTATGATTTCACGGTAAAAACGGAGCGGCAATTGCCCGGCGGCGCACTCCTGTTCCAATATGGCGCCCCCGAAAATCCGCAATACGATCCGGAAATCAGGATCACGGATTTTGGTGTGCACCTGCGCTATGCGCCGAATGAGCGTTTTTACCAGGGCTCCACCTACCGCACACCCATCCTGAACAAGTACCCTGTTTTCAACCTGTGGTACAATGTCGGCGCCAAAGGCGCTGTCGGCGGCGAATACACCTACCACTCCATTCAAGCCAAGGCCCAGAAGATTTTTTATCTTTCGCCGCTCGGCTGGTCGCAGGTGGTGGTGGAAGGCGGACGCATCTTTGGCACCCTGCCCTTCCCCCTGCTGAAAGTACACCGCGCCAACCAAACCTACTCCTATCAGCTGGAGGCGTACAACCTCATGAACTTCCTCGAATTCGTGAGCGATAAATACGCCGCGGTGAGCGTGACGCACAATTTCGGCGGCTTTTTCTTCAACCGCATCCCCCTGCTGCGCCGGTTGAAATGGCGGGAAATGGTCTCCTTCAAAAGCCTGTGGGGCGGTCTCGACGAGGCCAACCGGCCCACGGCCGAAAACGGCCTCCTGCACTTCCCGACCGACGCCAAGGGCACGCCGCTGACCTACACCCTCGACAAACAACCCTACATGGAAGCCAGCGTGGGCATCAGCAACATCTTCCGGGTGCTGCGCGTCGACTACGTGCGCCGGCTCAATTACCTCGACCACCCCAACGCGCCAAAATGGGGGATCCGCGTAAGGTATAAGCTCGAATTTTAAATGAGTCGTTTTCAGAAAATGAACATTGGAAATTGGGAATTGAAAATTAAAAATTTATAAAATTTTCAATGTACAATTTCCAATTCCCAATGTTCATTTTCTGCCCCCCTACCCGATCGTCCCGTCTGCCAATATCTCGATGTCGTATGTTCTGGAAGTTGTCGGGTCGAAATGGTCTTCGGCGTCGGCGGATTCGCCTTCGGCGATAAAAATGACCCAGTCTTCGTCGATGGTGGCGACGGAGCGGCGTATTCTGCCGGTACTCAGCACCTGGGTTTGGGCAATGACGCGCCGTTCGATCAGTTCACCTTTGGGCGTAAAAGTAGCCAGCACGTATTCGTAATTCAGCAGGGAAGCTTTCCACCAGACCAGGGCCAAAAAACGCTCGGTATCCTCCAACGCAAAACAGGGCACGTATTCGGTAAATTCATCGTCGGCGACCGTTTGTTCGGTCGGGTGGATGAATTGAACGATCATACCGTCGGGTAAAGGTTCGTTCTCGGTACTGAACACGTGGTGCGTATCCTCGCCCAGGGTGACGGGCATGGGTACGGGCGGGAATTTGGCGAGAAAATCGGCGAAGGTGTAGTGTTGCATATGAAAGAGGGTTTATGAGGGTTTAGAGGGTTTATGAGGGTTTAGAGGGTTTAGAGGGTTTAGAGGGTTTAGAAAAATTGGCGCAAAGATGCTGTTTTAAAGGCAATCAGGCTCCATTAACTATTTGGTAATCCGGAAAAAACGCTTCCTGAGCCCGTTGCTCTATCTTTGCCGCCCGAGAACCATGATACGAACCGATGCAGATCAAAACTATACTATGCGGCGCTATTATCAATGGCATGCTGCCATTTACGATGCGACGCGCTGGACATTCCTGTTCGGGAGGAAGACCATTTTTGATCATCTCCCCCGGGAAAACGTCCAATTACTGGTAGAGGTGGGTTGCGGCACGGGGCAAAACCTGCTTTATGCTGCCCGGCAGTACAAAGACTGGCGGCTGATCGGTATCGACGTGTCACGCGATATGCTGACCCGGGCCTGCAAAGCCACGGCCACGTTCTCAAGGCGCGTACAACTGTTCGAACAGTCTTACAGCGCCGATGGGCCGCCCCTGCCAGAGGCGCCCGACCTGATCCTGTTCTCCTATTCGCTCACGATGTTCAACCCCGGCTGGGAAGCCGCCATCGATCGGGCCTGGCGCGATCTGAAACCGGGCGGCCATATCGCCGCGGTGGACTTTCACCGCACCATGCACCCTGCCTTCCGTTGGTGGATGAAACGCAATCATGTCCGGATGGACGCGCACCTGCTCCCTGTCCTGGAAGCCCGTTTTCAGCCGCGTTGGCAACTGATACAACCGGCGTGGGGGGGCTTGTGGCAGTATTTTATGTTTGTCGGCCAGAAAGTATAAGGCTGGAAGGCTTCAATAACTTCGTTTTTTTTCAAAAGATAACTGGTTTGTTAAATAACTACCCCTTCTTTCTTCAGATAAGCCGCCACGTTACACGATAAACCTTCCAAAAGATCAACCGGCTGATCCCAGTCGGAAATGATCCAGTTTTGACCCGCTAAAGCCACCATTACTTTTCGGGACGCGGTAAAAATCCAAACGACCTTTTCTGTGCCGAAATCCAGCGCGATTTGCGTTTTTTTATGTACATAGGTTTCAACGGATATATTTTCCCCGTACTCAATTTCGGTGTCGATCTCTACGACAAGCCGGGCAGGCACATCGGCATATTTGGTGGTAATTTTGCCAGGAGGCAACACGTTTTTTCAAACACGGCTATGTCGTGAGCCATATTGTTGTTGTGCGAGACATAGTTCCCTACTTCGCCGGTAAATACCCAATACCGGCTGGCATTTAATTGATTGTAAAGCAGGTTAGATAACCACATTTTTAACATGGCTTGTAATAAACCGTCCGCCATAATTTCCTCGGGGGTTTTTGTTTTGTTTAAAACATCGCGGTAGCCTTTATAATAAACAGGGATTCCATCGATCACTTCTTTGACGAGGTAATCCGGAATCCGGGTCTCTTTTTTTTGTTCAGCAATTGCGACGATTGTGGCGGCCATCTTAATTTTTTTAACAAAGTTATATTAATACACCACAAAACGGGGGCGGGAGACGGAATTTTTTATCAGAAATGATACCGCCGGAACGCTTCCATCGCTTCGTATTCGGCCAACCCCAGTTCGCGGTATTGCAGCGCGGTATCCCTGTTTCGGTCT
>JAKLJF010000342.1 GCA_023151335.1 Thermoanaerobaculia bacterium
GATTCCGGTATTAAGCCTTCCCGAAAACGCAGGAAATCTCCGCCGTTCATCAGTTCAATATCTGCCATAAACTAGTCCCAGTTGCTTTTCCAGTTTTAAAAAACTGTTTGCAAATATAAGGTAGACGGCGGGATTTTTGCAAATTTTAAAACAAAAAATTTTAAAAATATTTATCCCGCTACTGTCTCACAGCACGCCCGTGTTGTGTGGAAATATTCAATGCGCTCAGGAAGAAACTGGACAGGATGATCTGCACGCCCAGCACGATAAAAGTCAGCGCCGGGAACAGCAAGCGCAGGTTGTGGTATGGATCGAGGTCGCCGAAGCCCTGGCTGTACCAGTAGAAAAAGCTGAGGAATGCCAACACGGCGCCGGTCAGCAGGAGAAGGGTTCCGGCGATCAATCCTCTTTCCAGGCTCAAATTCCGCTGGAGTTTTTCCATGCCCGGCGACTGGGGGAAAACGCCCATGTGAATGCTGTAAATCCTTGAGGAGATAAAAAACGAGACCAGTTGAAATCCCAGGATGATAAACAGGTAGGCGAACAATAGTGTGCTGATGCCCAATCGCACGTGTTTCAGTTGCAAGTCCTGAAAACTCAGCATAACCGTTCCAACCAACCCCAATGCCATCAGGATGAGCCCCGGATAGAGAAACAACCATGCCGGGCTGAACAACAACATAAAACGCAGGTGCCGCCACCCATCCGACCAGGTGCGCAGGTGTGGTTTCCGGTCGCGGCCATCGGGGTGAAGGATAATAGGCACTTCCGCCATCTTAAGTCCGAGAATAGAGGATTTTACGATCATTTCCGAGGCAAATTCCATCCCGCCCGTGCAAAGCCCCATTCGCTGGTATGCGTTTTTTGAAAATCCGCGCAAACCGCAGTGAAAATCGCCAATACCGGTATTAAAAAAAAGCCGGCCCACAAAGGATAATACGGGGTTTCCCAAATAACGGTGCAGGAAAGGCATGGCGCCGGGGCGGATGCCGCCTTTAAAGCGGTTGCCCATGACGAGATCGTAACCTTCGGTCAGTTTGCCGTAGATACCCGACAGTTCGGAAAAATCGTAGCTGTCGTCGGCGTCGCCCATAATCACATAGCGCCCTTTGGCTGCTTCTATACCGGACATGAGCGCGAAGCCATACCCTTTTTTTTCCGCCGGCACCACCCGGGCGCCCAATTCTTGCGAAATCCGGACGCTGTCGTCGGTCGAGCCGTTGTCGGAAATAACGATCTCGGCGTTTATGCCGGCTTTTTCAATAAATGTTTTTGCCTTGCGGATACAAGCGCCCAACGTGCGCTCTTCGTTCAGGCAAGGCATGACGATGCTGAGGTCGAGTTGTTCCATAGTTATGCTTAAGGGTTTAGAGGGTTTAGAGGGTTTAGAGGGTTTAGAGGGTTTAGAGAGTTTAGAGGGTTTAGAGGCGTCTACTTCCTGCCCGTTCGCCGGTCAAAATCATCCGCCCGGCTGCGCAGGATGGAGGCGCGTTCTTTAAAGCGGGCTGCCTCCTGGCCGCGGTTCAGTTGTTCCAGGGCAAAAGCGTGCATATCCATAAAGCGGGCAATAACCCTGCTTGATTCGGCTTCATTGCTGACTTTTAATGGATCAGTTATCCGTACTTTAAGAAAATGGTCGGGGACATAACTGAGCAACTCAGTGGTCAGCGCGGCATATTGCTCAAAGTTTTTCCCTGTTTCCAGGGCCTTGAGGCGCTCGAGGTATTTTTCCCGGTACATGACCGTAAAATCCGTATTGTAGTATAGAAATACCAGTTTGTGCGGCAAATTGGCGGTGTATAAAAAAGCAAGGGCAGCCACTGCAAACGCGGGCAATAAGGTCTTCCACTGCCGCGTGATGATCATGCGCGCCAGTTCTACGATGAAATAAGCGGCCAGCAACGACATGATCGCAACAAGCGGCGAGCGGTACCGCGCCAGTCCGACCCCAATGATCAGCGGCGAGGCGCTCGCCAGCGCCATCAAGAAAATGGGCGCCATACGCGACCGCAATCGCCAAAAACCCAGCAACATACCCGCCAGACCCAGGGGGGCTACCACATAATAGGGCGCCGGCAATGCATCCAGCATCGGTGAAAACTCGCGATAGTGGTAATAATTCATGTTATTGGGCGACTCATACCACATGAACAGGGTGCCGATTTTTTGCCGGTATAAGCGCCAGCAATCCGAAAAACCGTCAAATGTTTTCAGGCATTCCACCGCGGCGGCGCTCATCCGCCCGCCAGTGTCGTGCATGACCCGGATCAGCGTGGGCTGATGCACGAAAGTCTCCATGGCCAATCCCTTCTTCGTGTTGGCCGGGATGTAAGTCATGGCAGCGTTACTGGCCAGCATACCCATCGGGACGCCTACAGCGACATTCCGATAAAATACGGGCGACAGGGTCAGCAACAAGGCAACAGCATAAACCGCCAGATTCTGACCCAGCAACTTCCATTGTCCGCGATATTTCCAAACCAGCCAGGCCCAGGCAGGCAGCAGGAACAGGATCAGGTATGATTGCGCCATCAGGGCCAGGCCGGAAACGACGCCGAACCCTATCTGACTGCGCCAGCCGGGTTTTTCAAGCAGCCGCATATACAGATATAGCAACAGGGCAGTTAGAAACACGGTCAGTGTGGTGCGTAAAAGCACCATCTCAAACACCATGACCGGGCCTGACACCAGGACAATCAGCGCGCCCAGCAACCCTGCCACGGCGCCAAACAACCGCAGGCCGATTAAAAAGAACAACGCATTGGCAGCTGCGCCCAGTAAAAACTGCCAGAAATAGACCCATTTCTGATCGGGTTCGAACAGCGCGTAAGTAGCAGCCATCAAATAGGGATACAACGGCTCCTGGTGATAAGCCTTGCCATTGTAAATGTCGTTGACCAATGCCCGCCGGGCCGCCACCGTGTCGATCTTGCCGGTACTGTCGGGGGCTTGGGCCGAGTAGTAGCGGGCCGCCTCGTCAGGGTATTGTTGGAAATAGCCCGTTGCAAATTCGCTATGCCAGGAGTGATAAGGGTGCAACACCGTGTCGCACAGCCAGTCGCCCGCCGCGATATGTTTGGCCCAGGTGTCGAAAAATTCCATATCGCAGGATTCCCATTGATACTGGATCATCAGCGGCGTGTTTTTTGCCTGCTGATAGTATAAAACACGGGGAACCAGGGAAATCAGGAAAATAAAAGCTGCTACCCAAAGCGCCTTCGCCCGCAGCCAGGTTTCCGCGCGGTCGAGGGCATCGGTCAGCGGTGGAGCCGGGGTGCGGGGCGTGGATGAACTGTGTTTGGGCGGTTTTGCCGGGGCAGCCTTACGTTGGTCTCGTTTTGCCATAAGATAACGGGGACACGGTTGGTTTTAACGCGGGGTGAAAGTACGGAAGATTGCTGGTATCTTTCATCGCGCTATTCCCATTTTCCTGCTGATCCCTCCTCTGACCATTCCCAGACGACCAGCCGGCTTTTTGTCGTTTCTTCCACCGTCTTTGTCCAATGAAAACAAATTCACGACCTTTTACCGGAAAACTTTAAACCAAAAACCATCTCAACATGCCCCACTCCGCATCCGAATACTTCGACCAGGGCGTCGAACACTACGACAACAGCCGTTTTGAACAGGCCATTGCCTGTTTCGACCTGGCGCTCGAACTGGAACCGGAACTGTACACAGCCCTGCACAACCGGGCGCTGGCCAAATTTGAATTGGGCCGCACCGAATCCGCGCTAACCGACCTGGCAGAAGTAATCCGGCAGGCGCCCGAAAACGCCGGGGCGTATTCCGATCGCGGATATATCCACCTGCAAAGCGGAGATACCGGGGCAGCCCTTGCCGACCTTGATACTGCCATCAATATAGATCCGGAAAACGCAGCGGCGCTGACCACCCGCGGTAGCGCATATATCCGCCTGGGCCGGATCAAAATGGCCCTTATCGATTTTGAGCGGGCCATAGCCGCCAATCCCGAAAACGCCGAGGTGTACAAGGAACGG
This sequence comes from Thermoanaerobaculia bacterium, assembly GCA_023151335.1. Classification (GTDB taxonomy): domain Bacteria; phylum Bacteroidota; class Bacteroidia; order Chitinophagales; family Saprospiraceae; genus M3007. Next base: position 4,002 of record JAKLJF010000342.1, read on the forward strand.
GCGGCACTTTGGGAACGCATGGGCGACCTGGAGGGAGCATTGGAGGATTACAGCGCGGCTATTGACCGTAACGCGGAAAATGCCTTGAATTATTTGAGCCGGGGACTTCTGTATGGCAAGTTGACTGGCATGGAAAATGCAGCCGCGGCAGATTATTGCCGTTTTTTGACCCTGGCCGATGCCCGGACTTTGGAGAACAACAGCCGGGAAATTTTTGACTTTTTTGACAAATCGCCGGCGCCCTTTCTGCTCCGGCGCATCCTCCCGCGAATGCTCGCCGGCAGCCGGCATCCCGCCTTGCCCCCGGCCATTGACCGGGCCGCGGGGCAATGCCGGCCCATACAACTGTTTCTGGACTGGTTAACACTCCAGCAGATGGAACAACGCGATCCGCTCCACTACTACCGGCTGCACGCGATCGTGCATTTTTACATGGGCGACCCGGAGGAAGCGTACTACCATGCATTACGCCGCGGCGCCCCGGCAGACGGAGTCGGCGAACTACCCGACCTCGTGTCGGCGTACTACCTCATTGAATCGGCCAAACGTTTTCACGAGCCTTACGAAGAGTTGTTGCGGCAAATTTTACACGCGCTGCGCGAGCAACGCGAAATATTAATTTCCCGTAAAAACCCGACCGACCTGTATTACGCGGGCCTGATCTTTTATGCCAATGGCCGGCTGGTGGAAGCAGACGAGTTTTTTGCAGCCGCCGAATCGTATTTGCCAGCCGCGTATATGTACTTACAGACACTTCGGCTGATGTCGGCTGATGCAGAGGAACTGATCGTATCCAAAATTGCCGGACTGAGGGCCAGGGAAGCGGCTTTGCTGCCTGAAGAGGCGTATTTGCCCGGCTTCCGGAAGCGGTATTTTCAAACGGAATTCTCCCATTTTTTTGCGCCGTTTCAGCAATACGCGCATTACCGGGAAATAGAAACCGTATTGGCGACCATCCGGCCGAACGGCGAATCCCTTGATCGCGGAGACCTGTGGACGGCCTTTGAATGGCAGCCGGAAAAACGCGCCTGGACAGAATGGATGATCCGGCGGGAGGCGCTGAGTTCCCTGGGCAAATTCCTGGTCGGCATACTTCGGAAAACGAAAAAACCGAACCTGATAGAGCATCAGATTCAAATAACAGAGGGCATTGCCCAACAACTGGAGCAGGACAACTGGGTGCTTACGCTCCGGGAGACAGCGGCTGATTTTCAGCGGGATGCCCGTCTGGCGCCCAACTGGCAGACGCAATTGTCCGCACTGATCAGTCACCGGGATTTTCCGCTGATACAGTACCAGGCGCGGCTGGTGGATTACTTTTACCTGCGGGGTAACCTCTCTATTTGGGAGGCTTTGTTGATGTACTATTATATCGCCTGTATTAAAGACTCCGGCGAACAGAACGCCAGCCTGGCAGACATCGCCGATCCCGTTGATAAAATGCCGGAATGGGCGTTCGACCCGCTTAACGCGGCGGTTCCGGCATCCGGCTGTGCCGCGCTGTTACACTGGTTGCAAAAATTCCGGGATTACTGCCAAACGGCGGGCAGTGTTGATCCGGACGCCGGCGGGCCAATGAAATATTCGCCTGAATACAGCGTATTTGCACAAGATTTTCGCCATTACCTCGCTTTTCAACGCGAATCGGCGGGGGCGGAGCAGTTTGACAGTGTCTATTCTTTAAAACCGTTTTTTGAAGGACACACTAACTGATCTTCGGCTAAAATCGCAACTTTACCCTTCTCTTCCCTGTTTTAATGTTAAATTTGCCGGAAAATCCGCTCTTTCCCCATCCGTTTTACACCCGTGCAACGCAACGA
>JAKLJF010000343.1 GCA_023151335.1 Thermoanaerobaculia bacterium
AAATTTTTCGAGCAACATCGATTCCGGACTTTTTTCGGCCGCGCTTTTGGCCATAGAACGTGGCCGCGCGCCTTTTTCGCCGCCTTCCCGGAAGGATTCGAACTCTGGGGTTTCGGGTTCGGGCAGGGCGGCTTCCGGCGCAGGCGCCCCGGCCTGGTCGTCGGAGCCGGTCAGGAGAATGGTATTGGTCGTGTCTTTCAGTTCTGCCTGCTCTTTTTTCACTTCTTCCGTGGCGGCCTGCAGTTCGGCGTTGGATTCTTTTACTTCTTTCAGCTCCTGCAACACCCGGTCGCCGATGCCCTGCAAAAAGCGGGTGGAAAAGGCGGCGGCTACGAGGCAAAACCCGCAAAAAACAAAGTATTGTAAGGCATCCGTTTCGGCATCCTTCATAAGGCTGCTGGAAACGATCTTCAGGAACAACGGCACTGTCGCCGCGGCTACAATACCCAGCAGGGCGCTTTTTAGTACGTCGTAGCCTACCCAGCCGCGTTCCTGGCGGTCGAGGAAATAATTGGCCAGGCCGCCCAGGATACCGGAGGCCAGGATAATGAGGATCAAAATGCCGATATGGGAAAAGTTAAGTGTTGCCATGTTCGCATGGTTTTGTTTTGAAAGGCCGAAAATAAGAAAGAATTATAAACAATACCTTCGGAACCAACCATCAGGGTACAAACCTCCTGCCTTTTTCATTTTATCCCCCCACATCCCATTTCCGCACCGCCAGCCGGGGGTGTGGGGTCCATCTTCCGGTGTTCCAGTCCATCGATTCCAGGTTGTTGAAATTGAGTTTGTAATCGAACTGTGAGGGCACGTCGTAACTGTAACCGTGGTAATAGAATTGTTTGCCCATCTGGCGGGCCAGTTGCAGTTCGAGCAGCATGGTAAAAGCGCCGGGGCTAAGGCGATTGAAAGCGGGGTCGAAAAAACAGTAGGTGGCGGAAACGGCGTTTTCGCCGATATGCAGATAGCTGCATGCGACGAGGCGTTCGCCGTCTTTTACGATAAACTCAAGCCCGGTCACCGGCATTTCATAGCCGTGTGGGTGCAGGAAAGAATAGACCGACAGCGGGTGCCGGTCCTGAAACCGCTCGGTGTGCAGCCGGAACAGCGCTTCTTTTTCAGGCGTTAGCTGGATGGGAGCGCATTGTACCTGCAGGTGCGCGTTGCGGCGCAGCAGTTGCCGCTGGCTTTTGGAGAGGGAAAAATGTTCGTCGAGCCGGATGCGCAGGGGAATGGTGCGGCATATCCGCCCCCGGCACACGGCAAAATTGTGCCGGATGACCGAATATCCCAACAAACGCCAACCCTGGGCCAGGTATTGGTCGAACTCGGCCGGTTCCATGGGCTGCAACTCGATGCTCTCATCGATGATGTCTTCCAGAAACGAACGGTGGGTCTGCATGACGATTTTGGGTAATGCAAAGCGGTTCTAAAAAGTTCCAGGCAATTTTACGAATATTTGTGCATTCTGACCTCATAACTCCTAACTCATAACTTATAACTCAATATTCGGGGTATGAATTTTGATTCGCCGGTCGCCTTGCCCTACCATACGTATAACAGTATGTTTCTCAGCCTGCCGTTCAAGGGGGTTAAAAAAAGCGGCAACCACCTGCCCCTTTTTGGCCAGGCCTGCCGCGAGGGTTTTAAAAAGGGCTATTCGCCCAAACAGATCGTGGAAGCGTTTTGGGCTGAATATTTTGAACAGGCAACGCCCGCCGAACGGCTCGACCTGTTGTTTTATTTTATTCAATATCTGGAACGCCAGGTGGTGTTATTCGACTCGGTGGAGGATGCCCTGTTTGAACAAACCCACGACATGAACGGCGCCGGGTCATTAAACCACCTGCTGCTGCGGCTGGCAGACTCCGATCGTCAAAAGCTGATGCAAAGGCTGTCGGCATTTCAACTGCGCCTGGTGCTGACGGCTCATCCCACGCAGTTTTATCCGGGCAAAGTATTGGGCATTATCAACGACCTGGGTGAAAAGATCAGGCAAAACGACCTTGCCCAAATCCGCTTGTTACTCCTGCAACTGGGCAAAACCGCTTTCTTTAACCGGCAAAAACCCACACCACTGGATGAGGCGATCAGTCTGGGCTGGTATTTGGAAAACGTTTTTTATCCTACACTGCCCGACAGCATGTTCCGCCTGCTCCGTGCATTGAACCAAGATGTCACCACTTTTACAAACCCGCGCCTGCTGGCGCTCGGTTTCTGGCCCGGCGGCGACCGCGACGGCAACCCAAATGTTTCCTCCCAGACCACGATCGACGTGGCCGCCCGCATGCGGGAGTCGATCCTGCGCCGTTACTACTACGATGTGCGCCAGTTGAAACGCCGGCTCACGTTTCATAAAGTGGAGGACATTATTTCCATCGCCGAACAAAAGATCAATAATACGCTGTATTACCCCGAACGGGAAACATATTCCTCCTGCCAGGAATTGCTTGCCGATCTCCTGAAGGCCCGACGTATTCTCGTCGGCGAACACGACAGTCTTTTCCTGGACGAACTCGACCGTTTTATCCTGAAAATCAGGATTTTCGGCTTCTATTTTGCGAGTATCGACATCCGGCAGGACAGCCGCAAACATGGCGAAGTGTGGGAAACCATTTTAAACAACTGGCGTAAAAAACATTCCGGGTTCGACCCGGACGCCTATCTCCGCTCAGACGAGGACTCCCGGATTGAGTTTCTGCTGACCACGCCTTTTACCATTGATGAAAGCGACTACGCCAGCTTCCCGCTTGTGCAGGACACCATCCGTTCCTTTCGGGCAATTTCCGTTATTCAACAATCCAATGGCGAACTCGGTTGCCACCGCTACATCATCAGCAACTGCGGCAGCGCGCTGAATGTGGTGGAAGTACTGGCGCTGGCCAACCTCGCGATGGACAGTAGACAGGAGACGGTGAAAGAAGAAAATGATCATTCCGCCGATGCATTACCGGCTGCCGTCCACCGGTTGCCATCCACTGTAAACCTGGATATTGTCCCGCTTTTTGAGACCATCGAGGACCTTGCCGATGCAGGCGCCGTCATGGAAAAACTGTATACAAATGAACACTATGCCCGGCATCTGGCTGCCCGGGGCAATCGCCAGACTATCATGCACGGTTTCTCCGACGGCACCAAAGACGGCGGCTACCTGCGGGCCAACTGGAGCATTTACCGGGCGAAACAACATCTCACGCACATCAGCCGCAAACACGGCATTTCGGTGATCTTTTTCGACGGACGCGGCGGCCCTCCCGGCCGCGGCGGCGGCAACAATGCCAATTATTACGCGGCACACGGCGCAGATATTGAAAATCACGAAATCCAGGTCACCATTCAGGGGCAAACCGTGAGCAGCACTTATGGAACGCCGGCTTCAGCCCGGTACAACATAGAGCGGCTGCTGACGGCCGGCCTGGAAAACCACCTTTTCAATACCCACGCCAATGAGCTTACCGAACCGGATATTGCCTTGCTGGATGAACTGGCCGAGGCAGCCTACCGGGCCTATCTCGAATTAAAAAACCACCCGGATTTTGTGCCTTATCTGGAAAAAATGACGCCCCTGAAATGGTATGGCGATACCAATATTGCCAGCCGGCCCACCAAACGCGGCAGCGAAACCGGGTTGAAATTTGAAGATCTGCGCGCCATTCCATTCGTGGGCGCCTGGGCGCAAATGAAACAGAATATACCGGGTTATTACGGATTTGGCGCCGCGCTCGAGGCGCTGGCCCGGTCGGGTCGCCGGGAGGCGCTTCAGGACCTGTACGGCCGCTCATTGTTTTTTCGTACGCTGATGGAAAATTCCATGCAATCGCTGCGAAAATCCAATTTTAAAGCTACCCGCTACCTCTCGGAACACAAACAATTCGGTACATTCTGGAAAATGTTGCACGGGGAGTTCAAGTGCTCCCGGCGTACTTTGAAGGATATTTCCGGCATGAAAAAACTGCTGGAGCAAAATCCGGCGTCGAACTCCAGTATAAAATTGCGGGAAAACATTGTTTTGCCGTTGATTGCCATTCAGCAATTCGCGCTGCAATGCCTGCAATCCGACCATCTGACGCCGGAGGAGGCAGAAACGTACCGGAAAATGGTGTTGCGGGCAATGTTCGGGATCATTAACGCGGCGCGGAACGCGGCCTGAGGCGGCGGCTCAGGGCTTCCGCCCCAGGCGCAGCATCCAGCCGGTTGTCAGTTCCCAGCCCACCCCCGGATTGGAGGATGTTTCTTCAATACTGCTTGCCTGGTATCGCAGGGTCGATTGCAAAAAGAATCGATGCCTTTCTGCCAGGCGGTACTGGATGCCTGCCGCCCCTTGCAAGGCCAGGTTAACCGGGTTGACCGCGTCGTTCTTTTCCTGAAATGTTTTTTCGTTTCCTTCAATACGCTCGTTTACGCCGGTAGTGAGATAATAATTGGTAGAAATACCGGCCTCGGCGTAAGGCGTCCAGGTTTTTTCGGCAAAACGGTAGCGAACCAGCAGCGGAATTTCCAGGAAAAGATGGTTTACCGACAACCGCTCGTTGGGCAGCGAAGGCGCATATCCGGCAGGCGTAAACTCCGAGGGCCACATCAGGTCCGTTTCCTGGGTATAGCCGGTTACGTACAGGCGCAAACCGGTTTTTATTTGCCAGTGTGCCGAGACAGCCTGAATTACTTCGATGCCGAACAGGGGATTTAATCTGGCTTGCCGGCCCGACCACGGAAATATAAATGCGGTGTTCGGGTAAAGTTGTACCCCCTTGAATTCATAAGCCGTATGTATGATGCCGCCGCTAATGGCAAGGTCTGTTTTTTGGGCGGAAAGCAGGGTAGGAGAGAAAAGGAGTACGAATAGCGTGGCTGTCAAGCAGGTATGGAAGTACGAAGAACGGATAAAGGCATGCTGATTAAGAGAAGTAGTTTGCGGCATAACATTGTGGGTTAGAGTAAAACGTGAAAAACCGAAATGGCGCCAATCGGGCATTAGCGGTTGCTTCGGCAGGGCTGATTAAAGGAGGCTACATTTTTAACGATATTTGACAGGCTGAAAACCCGGAAAACTGCTGTTTCTTTTATCATGTATCCTCTACTTTTACAGCCGATCATATCTGTAACTATATGCAAAATATTGAAAATCAAATTTTTAAAATTTCATTCAGACTGCTTGTCTTTTTAAGCCCGTTTGCCCTTGTTTGCCTTTTTTTCTGCAAAAACACCCCCTCCGACGATTTCCTCCACGCAGAAATGCCTGAAAAACCGGCAATCGTACCCTCCACGAAATTTGAACTGATTCCGGCCGAACGTTCCGGTATCGCCTTTGTGCCGACGCTCCAGGAAAGTTTCGAATATAATTTCCTCGTCGATCCTTACGAATACAACGGCGGCGGCGTGGCCGTACTCGACGTGGATAACGACGGCTTGCAGGATTTGTTTTTTACCCACCGGTTCAACGGCTGCCGGCTTTACCGCAACAAAGGCAATTTCCGCTTTGACGACATATCCGAATCCTCCGGCGTGGCTAAACACAGCGGCCTGAAAACCGGTGTAGCAGTGGTGGATATCAATGCCGACGGCTGGATGCCCGAACGCAGAAATCTGCTTTTTGTCAACCAGCAGAACGGAACTTTTGCCGAACAGGCGGCGGCCTACGGCATCGACGATCCCTCGCCCTCCCAATGCGCCAACTTTTTCGACTACGACCGCGACGGCGACCCCGACCTGTACGTCGTCAACCATCCCGTCGATTTCCGGACGATGAACAACATCGAATACCAGCCGACGCCCGCCGCGCCGCTGGCCCGCGGCCAGATGCCCAAAGACGAATTTGAGT
>JAKLJF010000344.1 GCA_023151335.1 Thermoanaerobaculia bacterium
CAATTGTTCGACCCGGCCACGCTGCAATGGGATTTGGCCGCCGATTTCGTGCAGGGCAATCGTTTGCCCAACGGCGACCACTGCGATCACGAAATCGTGCTGCGACCCAACGGCCAGGTGGTAGCCATCGGATACAAATCATTCACGCCTGGGCAGCCGGGGGTCAACGTCGAAATTTACGATCCCGAGCAGGATACCTGGACGCTGGGCAGCAACTTCGCGCCCACCCGTTCCCGCGCAAAAGTGGTGCAGTTACCCGACCAAAAAATCCTCGTCATGGGGGGCTATAAAGAACAAACGACTGACCCCACTCCGGTGAACAATTGGGGTTACATGGGCCTTGCCGACCAGTACGACCCGGACGCAAATTCGTGGCGCAGATTGGCGAACATGAACTGGAAGCGAGAATATCACGCGATCACTATCCTGGCGCCCGACGGGCGTGTTATCGCCGTGGGCGGGGAAGGCGCGCCGGGCAACGAGCCGCCGCAAAGCATCATCGAGGCGTTTTCGCCGCCCTACTTGTTCCGGGGTATCCGCCCGGAACTATCAAATTTCAATAAAACGACTTTCCAACGCGGCGAGACCATCGAATTTGAAGCCCGTAAAACCAACGCGCTGACGAAAGTCATGCTGATGTCGAACGCCGTGATGACACACTTTATGAATTCCGGCAACGGCCGCTGCCTCGACCTCGATTTTACCCAAACCGGCAGCCAGGTATCGGCTTTGTTGCCCGACGACAGCCTGCGCCTCATGCCCGGTTGGTACATGCTGTTCGGCATGGTGGACGATATTCCGTCAGTCGCGCAAATCGTGAAAATCGAGGCGGGGAAATTTGTATCGGCTACCGGGGAGGCGCCGGCCGCGGCAAGCGCGTTTCAGGTATTTCCAAATCCAGCAGTTGCGGGCGGTTCTTTTACCGTTGCAATGCGGTCAAAACGTACCGGCAAAATCAATTTTGAATTGACGGATGCAACAGGGAAAGCTGTTCGGGGATTTTCTTTTTCTGAAAAATCGACTGGAAGCCAGGTTTTCACCCTCATAACGACGGAAGTACCGGCAGGGGTTTATTTCCTGACAGCACGCATAGGCGGAGCAATTTTGGAAACACAAAAAGTGATGTTGAAATAAAAACAATTTAGATATGGAGAACCATCAACATCATCACCTGTCCCCTCAACCCAAAGCTGGTCATCCCCATCACGCCACTCATACCATGCCCAACGGCAGCGTTATGTCCGGTAAGGAACACGGCGAACATAACGGTCATAACGGCCACGACCACGCCGGGATGATTGCCGACTTTTTGCGGCGGTTTTGGATTTCTCTGGCGCTCACCTTGCCGGTGGTGGTCATTTCGCCCATGTTCCAGCATGCCGTGGGGTACCATTTCGATTTCCCCGGACGTGATTGGGTCTCATTTGTATTGGCCAGCGTCATCTTTTTTTACGGCGGCCTGCCGTTTCTGCGCGGTTTGTGGGACGAGGTACGCCGGGGCCAACCGGGTATGATGACTCTTATCGGTGTAGCCATCTCAGTGGCTTATCTGTATAGTACGGCAGTGGTGTTCGGGTTGGTGGAAGGCATGGATTTCTACTGGGAACTCGCCACGCTTATCGTCATCATGCTTTTGGGGCACTGGCTGGAAATGAAATCCGTCGCCGGGGCGTCGAAGGCCCTGGAACTGATCGTCAAGATGTTGCCTGCCGAGGCGCATAAGTACCACGGCGATATGTTGCACGATATGCGGGTGGATGAACTTAAAATCGGCGACCTCGTGCTGGTGAAGCCCGGCGAAAAAATTCCGGTGGATGGCACGGTGACAGAGGGCAACAGCAGCGTGAACGAAAGCATGCTCACCGGCGAAAGCGTGCCCGTGCAAAAAACGGCCGGCGCCAAAGTGATCGCCGGGGCGATCAATGGGGAGGGTAGCCTGAAAGTCCGGGTGGACAAATCGGGTAAAGACAGTTACCTCAACAAAGTCATCACCCTCGTGCAAGAGGCCCAAGCCGCCAAATCGCAAACACAACACCTCGCCGACCGCGCGGCCCGTTGGCTGACTTTCATTGCCCTGGGCGCAGGCTTCGGAACGCTGGCTGTCTGGCTTGTCAAGGGGCAGACGCTGGCCTTTGCGCTCGAACGTATGGTGACGGTTATGGTCACCTCCTGTCCGCACGCCTTGGGCGTGGCAATACCGCTGGTGGTGGCTATTTCTACGGCCATGACCGCCCGCCGATAAAACCGGCACGCTCACCGAGGGAAAATTCGGCGTTTCGCGCATCCAACCACTCGCGGCGGGTTATGACAACGATACCCTGCTCGCCACGGCAGCCGCGCTCGAACAGGAAAGCCAGCATCCCATCGCGCAGGGCATAGTGGCTGCTGCCAAAGCTGCCGGCTTGTCGGTGGCGCCGGTTTCAAACTTTGCGTCCATTACTGGCAAAGGCATCACCGGCGAAGTGGGCGGCAAAAAAATTAGCGTGGTCAGTCCAGGTTACCTCAAGGAAAAAAACATTGAAATACCGGCCGATGCAGCCGGCTCAGCCGCCGAAACAGTTGTTTTTATACTGGAAAATGAAAAATTAGCGGGCTTCCTCATGCTCTCCGATCAAATCCGCCCCGATGCCGCCGAGGCGGTGCGGCAACTGAAAAGCCAGGGCATTAAGGTTTTCATGGCCACGGGCGACAACGCCACTGTCGGCAAGGCTGTCGCCGATAAGTTGGGTTTGGACGGCTATTTTGCCGAAGTGTTGCCCCACCAGAAAGTCGAAATCGTGAAAAACCTGCAAGTCAAAGGCGAGTACGTGGCCATGACCGGCGATGGTGTGAACGACGCGCCGGCCCTGGCGCAGGCCGACGTGGGCATTGCCGTCGGCTCCGGCACCGATGTGGCCGCCGAAACCGCCGACATCATCCTGACCGACAGCAAGCCCTCCGACGTGCTCGGGTTGGTCAACTTCGGTAAAGCCACTTACCGGAAAATGGTGCAGAACCTGTTTTGGGCCACGGGCTACAACGTGGTGGCGATTCCGCTGGCGGCCGGAGTGATGTATCCACAGTTCCTGCTCAGCCCGGCGCTCGGCGCGGTGCTGATGAGTTTGAGCACCATCGTAGTGGCGGTGAATGCGCAGTTGTTGAGGAAGGACTTACATTAGCAATTATGAAAACCGTCATTTTCAAAGGTAGTTTTTTTATCATTAAGGCGGGCCGCCGCAATGGTAGCCCGCTTTTTTTTTCGGAACAGTTGACTCAAAATAACAGGGTGACAAAACTCAATGCCCCGCATGATAAAAATCAGTTGCGACCACCCTGAGGCCCACTATTTTTGTACCAACATATGAAACGTATATCCATCATATTGTTTTCCGTTTATTATTTGCTCGTGGTATCGGGGGTGACGGTTCACTACCATTACTGTCGCGGAAAACTGGCTTCGGTGGATTTGTACAGCCAGCGGAAGAACCCTTGTCCGTGCGGGGAAAAGTCGGCACACGGGTGTTGCAATCATAAAGTATTTGCCGCTAAAACGGACCTTGGTTACAAACCCGATTTGGCCTCGATAGGGCAACCTGTTTCGCCCGAGTTTTTGACCGCGATTGCTCCTTCAATTGTTCTTTATTTACTTCCCGGACTCGCTGCCGAAGATTCGCCTGCACCTGTCCTTTCCCATTGGCGAAGTTATTCGAACGTTCCCCTCTTTCTCCTTTATCTCGTTCTGCGGAATTAGATAATTTCTCTCCTATTGCCATAAGTCGACTGGTCTTGGTAGATTCATTCCTCCTATGACCGGGTATTTGCAGGCATTAGACGCTTCCGGCATTCTTTCTATTCGCTGGAAGAACTTTCCCGAATTTTAGTGCAATTGAACCTTGCCGCACAGGCGTATTCGCTTCTAAAAAATCCTTCGCCAAAATGCCGGGTGTTCTTCGCGTATTTCCGAAAATACACCGCTCTGTTTCGGTTGGACGAAGCAACCTTTCATTCAAATTTCTTGAACCATGAATAAGAGATTTTTTTTCTGCATACTGCTTGTTTGGACCTCCATTGCTTTGACCTCGTTCGGTCTACAGGCCCAAAAAAGCGACTCAAAGACCCAAAGTGGCCTTTACCTGACCGCTGAAGATTATCAAAACGGCAAACTGACCTTGCCCGATACCCCCGGAAAATCCCATAAAATCAGGTTGAAAGACTTTTGGGGCAGCCGCTATCTTGAAGTGGAGCATGAGGGTCAAAAATACCGGTTTCACAAAGACAGTATTTACGCCTACCAGGATGATAAGGGAAAAGTATTTCGCTTTTTCAAGACTTACTCGAACGAATACAGGCTCCTCGAAAACAAAGGTCTCGTGATTTATTCGATGGAAGTAACCGATACCCGGGGTAAAGGGGTCAGGCGAAATACGCTTTATTTTTTCAGTACAACTTTAACGGCGTCTGTATTGCCCCTGACTATGGAAAACGTGAAAAATGCCTTTCCGGAAAACCACGGACTACACAACGAATTGGACAAATATTTCAAAGGGGATAAGGAGCTTGCCGCGTATGACGGCAGGCATAGCATGTTCAGGATAAACCATGTGCTCGGATCAATTCTTTCACAACATTAATTCTGCCGACCATGAAATCTATAAAAGAAATCGACCTTTCCCCGAAACCCGGCAAACATTATTGGAAAAACTGCCATCGCGAATGGCGCGAGGAGTTCATTTATTTCCTGCTGGTGGACCGGTTTCACGACAATGCCCAGCGCAGCCCCCTGGCGTTTGCCGACCGGCATTCGGGATTCGGAACCAAAGAACAATTGGTAAAAAGTTGCGGCGGTACGCTGCGGGGCATCACACAGCACCTCGATTATATCCAAAACCTGGGCTGTACGGCGCTTTGGCTAAGCCCGGTTTTTGAAAACAATCCCCATTCGTCCCACGGCTATGCTATCCAAAATTACCTGGAAGTGGACAAACGATGGGGTACGAAAGAAGATTTGGAGGCCTTGGTGGATGCTGCGCACGAGCGCGATATGCGGGTTTTCCTTGACATCGTGCTGGACCATTCGGGCGACAACTGGTTTTACGCAGACGGTAACGACTATTTTTACTTTCAAGGTGAACGATTCCCCTTTGGCGGCTGGCGTTTTAAAAATCGCCCATTGCCGCTTGAGTTGCGCAATCCGGAATTATACAATCGTCAAGGGCAAATTCGCAACTTTGACACTTATCCGGAAGCACGGGATGGTGATTTTTGTAACCTGAAAGCCTTTAGGAGCGACGGCTCGCCAGAGGCAGAATACGTGCACGACTTACTGGTTGATATACATTGTTATTGGATCCGGGAAGTGGACGTGGACGGGTTTCGATTGGATGCCGCGAAACACATGAGTGAAATTGACATCAGTCGTTTTTGCTCCGCCGTGCGGGAATACGCTTATTCATTGGGCAAAAAAAATTTCTTCCTGTTTGGAGAACTGATTGGTCCGGACGAAGTCAGCACAAGTTATATCGGCCCCCAAACTTCCATATCGGTCAATGACAAAAATGTGTATTACGGGCTTAACTCCGTGCTGGATTTCCCCTTATATGGCGTCCTTTCAGAGGTGATAAAGGGAATCGCTTCGCCGGAAAGACTCATCGAACGGTACACCGCCCTTCAGCGCAATGCCCTGGGTCGGGGGGAATATGGCGAATTTCTGGTAACGTTCGTGGACAACCACGACCAAGTCGGCCAAAATCCCAAATGTCGTTTTGGTTATGGTGCCACACCGGAGCAAATCGTGGCAGCTATGGGCTTCCTGATTTGCGCCATCG
>JAKLJF010000345.1 GCA_023151335.1 Thermoanaerobaculia bacterium
AGCGAGGCGACGTAATCCTCGCTGACGCTGGCGTCATTCACCATCATGGGGTCTTCCATGGCGTCGTTGCCGTTGAAAACGGTCATGCAGGGGTATGGGAACGGATAGCCCGGCAGCCAGTCGCTCATCAAACGGATACCGTCGGCAGCGATACGGGCCACGCGGTAAAAATCGCGCGATTTGCTGTCGTATGCAGCGCTGACAAAGGTGCGGCGCCCCGTTCGTTCGTCGGCCAGTGCGGAAGTGGCGTCCCAGTTGTAGTGGTCGCTGCCCGCAAATGCGAAATCGGGCACGTCCGCGGCTGTATAGCGAAAAACATGCTGTTTCGACTTTTTAAAAACGCGGCCCGCTTTCAATTCGCTTTCCGTAAAAATTTTGACGACGTCGGTGTCGGAATGGGCTTTTTGATAACGGTCCAGATAAACGGAATCCAGCAGATCGGCGGGGTTTTGCCATTCGCCGGTGGCCCAAAGCATGAAGCCGGCGGGTACGGTGAAGGTGACGTCGTAATCGGAAAAATCGTTATAAAATTCCTGCAGGCCGTTGTACGGCGCATCGGCCCAGCCGTGGATATCGTCGTACACGGCCACCTGCGGGTACCAGTACGCGACAAAAAAGGCGCCCGCGTCGCACATACATTCCCGGGTAGCCTGCTTGTCGGAGGGCAGCGTGTACGACCAGCGCACCGTGATCGTGGCCTGTTCGCCGGCGCGCAAGGGGTTGCCGTCCAGTTGGATGTCCAGAAAGGTGTTGTGCCGGCGGCGTTGTTTTTCACCCACGGGCCGGCCGTTGTATGTCAGGGCTTCGATGTTCACCCCTTCATCCACGTCGGCGGGATTCACGTCGCTGGCGCGCTGGCCGCCCTTTCGGTACAGGTCGTGGGCCAGTTTGAGCCGGATGATCTTCAGGCTGTCGGGGCTGTTGTTAAAATAAGTAATGGCTGCTTCGCCGCTCAGCCGGCGTTTTTTGGGTTGCAGGCTGGCTTTTATGCTGTAGGCAGCGCGGTTTTGCCAGTAGCTTGGCCCCGGTTTACCGTCGTAGCCGCGGGTGCCCTTGTCGTAGGCGCGTTGCAGGTTGCGGGGGAAGAAGAGTTGGGGTTGGGGTTGGGCAACTTCAAGGGTTGCCAAAAAGAACAGAATAGCAGCGAAAAGGCGAAACATAGGGAGCTCGTTTGCGGCAAAAATAAACGCATCATCGGGAAAATGTCACTGGCAGCACCGTCGAATGTTTTACCTCCGTCATCACGAAATGGCTCTGCACCCGCCCGATATTTTCCAGTGCGGCCAGCTTCTCCTTGACGAAATGCTGGTATTCGTCCATATCCCGCACCACGATTTTCAGCAAATAATCGTACTCGCCGGTCACGTGCAGGCATTCCAGCACCTCGGGCAATTTAACGACGGTTTCTTCAAAGTTTAGTAAAAAATCGCGGTTGTGTTCCTTGAGCCAAACTTCGCATAAAACGAGCATGGGCAGCCCGATCTTCCGCCGGTCGAGCAGGGCCGTGTAGCGGGCAATATAGCCATCCCTTTCCAGCCGTTTCACGCGTTCGAACACGGGGGTGGTAGTCATGTCGAGCCGGGCGGCAATTTCCTTGGTCGTGAGGAAGGCGTCTTCCTGGAGCAGTTGCAGAATGACGCGGTCGGCAGCGTCCAAACCGTCGGATTTTTTTTCCATAACATCGCGTTTAACGCGACAAACTTAGACTAATTTTCTTTTATTATAAAATAAAAAAGATTTATTATCCATAATTAAAAATTTATTTGGAATATTAACCTAAAAAATCGAATATTGTGGGAAAACACTCGCATTATGAAACGGAACTTTCAACCCGAAACCCTGATGATGTCGCACGGCTACCGGCCCGAATGGTCGGAAGGCGCCGTGAAATGCCCGATCTTTCAAACCTCTACTTTTGCTTTTCGCACGGCCGAGGAAGGCAAGGCATTTTTCGAACTGGCTTACGGTCTGCGCGAACGGGGCAACCGGGAGAAAACCGGCCTGATATACAGCCGCATCAACAACCCCGACATGGAGATACTCGAAGAGCGCCTCAAACTCTGGGACGGCGCGGAGGCCTGCGCAGCGTTCGAAAGCGGTATGTCGGCGATCACTACTGTGCTGTTCGAGTTCCTGCAACCGGGCGATCTCCTGCTTTACAGCAACCCCCTCTACGGCGGCACCAGCCACTTCGTCCACCACGTGCTCACCAAATGGGGCATCGAAGTGCGCGGGTTCCGGCCCGGCGCTACCCGGGAAGAGATCGTGCGGATCATCGGGCAATCGGGCAAACGGGACCGGCTCGGCATGATCTTCCTCGAAACGCCCGCCAACCCCACCAACGACCTGGTGGATATCGCCATGTGCCGCTCGGTAGCCGATCAGTTCAGCGTTTCCGGCCGGCGGGTATTGGTGGCAGTCGACAATACGTACATGGGTCCGCTCTGGCAACATCCGCTTCGGCACGGCGCCGACCTCGTACTGTATTCCGCCACCAAATACATCGGCGGCCACAGCGACGTGATCGCGGGCGCCTGCCTGGGCTCCGCCGATCTGATCGCCCGGGTGAAAACCCTGCGCACTTTTCTGGGCAATATGATTGCTCCCAACACGGGCTGGCTCTTGCTGCGCAGTCTCGAAACCCTCAAACTGCGCATGGAAAAACAGGCGGAAAACGCACAGATCGTCGCCCGACGCCTGGCCGCACACCCCAAAGTTGACCGCGTACACTACCTCGGCCTGCTCACGCCTGCCGACGGCGAGGCATACGATATTTACCGGCGCCAATGCACGTCGCCGGGCGCTATGGTATCGTTCGAGATCAAAGGCGGCGAACACGAAGCCTTCGCCTTCCTCAACCATCTCAAACTGGTGAAACTGGCCGTCAGCCTCGGCAGCACCGAATCGCTCGCCCAACACCCGGCCACCATGACCCACGCGGGCGTAGACCCAGAAGAAAAAGCGGCGTTCGGCATCACCGAATCGCTGGTGCGGCTCTCGGTGGGCGTGGAAAATGCAGAGGACCTGTGGTGGGATCTGGAGCAGGCGCTGGAAAAAGTGCCGGCGTGTGCGGAACTGCCTGTGGAGTTGGAGGCTGTTTGACTGCGACTTTAAAAGCAGTACCTTTATTCCCCATATTCACGAGTTTTCTCATGTCAACCCGGATACCTGCCCCCGCGGCGCTCCTGTTTTGCTTGTCTGTCGTGTCCCATTTTTCAGTGAGGGCACAGACAGACAGTTTCCGTTTGGCGTTAACACTACCGGTTCAGGCCAGCTTTGCCACGACCGACAACCTGGGATTTATTTACCTGGTAACGCGGCAAAATGCCATTGAAAAATACAGTCCCGACGGCCGCCTGCTCACCCGTTACACCAACAACCGCCTGGGCGTAGCTGCCAGCCTCGACGTGACGAATCCGCTGAAAGTGCTGGTGTGGTACGCCGATTTCCGGACGGTCGTTTTCCTCGACCGAAGCCTGACTATCCTGGGCGAACTCAACCTGAGCGCCGCCGGATTTCCGGAAGTGCGCGCTATTGCCGCCGCACAGGACGGCAACCTGTGGTTTTACGATGAAATTCGTTTTCATCTGCGAAAAATATCGCCGGAAGGCGCCGAACTGCTGGAAAGCCAGGCACTGAACCAACTGCTGGATAGTCGACTACAGATCAGCTGCCTGCGCGACAATGGCAACGAAGTGCTGGCCGCCGATACGGCGGCGGGTTTGCTTTGGTTCGACATTTACGGACAGTTCCAAAAATTGGCGCCGAGAAAAAACATCGCCAGTTTTCAACTGGAACAGGACCGGCTGATCTATCCGGAAGGCGGTTTTCTCCACATCGAGCGCCTGCAGGCGCCGGTTGCCCGTACTTTGCCCCTGCCTACGCCCGCGGGGACAGGCACAGCGCCTTTCTGGACGGCGCCGCGCCGGATTTTTATTCAAAACGGGGAGGCGCTGGAAGTTTGGCTATGGGACGGTCTCTGAACATTTATCCGCCTCTGCCATTTACCCTAATTCCTCAGCCGCGGTTTTTCCGGTTCGCTGAAAAAAAAGTGATAGCCCCGGAAAATCGGCCCGAAGACGTGGTCTTGGGTCATCATAAATGATTCGCCGTTGTTGACGTCGGTAAAATAACGCACCACAAAAGGTTCGCCGCCTACCGTCCTGTATTGAACCGAAACCGGCCAGAAACGCACCTGCTTCTCCTGTCCGCCGGTTTTTTTCACCGAAACGATAGCAAAGGGCACCAGGGCGGTGACGGAGTCGCGCAGGGGATAATCGGTTTCAAAGCCTTCGGCGCCGAGTTTTTCGTATTGCAACAAATAGGCTTCCACGATGCCTTTGCGCAGGGGCGACTTGCTGGGCGGCGTGGTGCTGAACAGGGGTTTGACGTCATAGCCCTTCCCCTCTGTTTTCTCAATGCGGAAGGATTCGCTTTTTTGTTGCGGGTATTCGATCGAGACGGACTGGATGTCCTCCGGTTTTTCCTCGAACACAGTGCGGTCGCGCCAGTTGTCGTCGCCTACCATATAGCGCACCCGCACCTGTCCGATAAAAGAAGGCACGTGCACGGCGTAGGGTTGTTCGGCACCATCCATGATCATGTAGGTGCCGCGTTCGTCGTTGGTCATGCCGCCCACGTAATAACTTTTCAGTTTTTCGCCGTTTTTGCCGTAAATCTCCACTTTGATACCTTCCGCGGCGAGGCCTCTGATGGTGGATTCTTCGGACGATTTGGTTGGAATAAACAACACGTTCAGTTTTGAAACCGTCTCCAGCAGGGTTTGCACCGCGGTGGGGCGTGCCTTGTAGCGGCCATTGTATATCCAGGTATCTCCCTGGCGTTCAAGGGTGGCCGTTTGGCCGCGGCGGTCGGCGATAAATATTTTGGTGATGTCCTGCGGATTTTTCACGGCAAAGTCCATATCCCAGGATACGTGACTGCCGGTTTGTGTTTTTTTCATCCGGAGCGCATAAAATGCGCCGGCGCCCAGGAGCAGAAAAAGGGCGACTAAAAGCCAGGTACGTTTCATGGCCGATGCGAAATTGTGTTTATTGAATGGGAAAACAACAGGAAGGAGCCTTGGTTTGGCCGGCAAACATGGATTACAGGGCACAAAAAAACAACATTTAGCGGCATAATTCAAATGTTTGCACACTTTCCCCCGCCGAAGCCAGGCGGGGATGGAAAAAGCGCCCGATGGGGGTTTCCATTACCTGACCGCCCGGTCACAGGAAGCCGCCGTCGAAGCCGAGCGGCAGCAGATCCAGCCCTTTATCAAATACATACACGGGCCCGGTTTCCCCCTGCAGAATCACCCGCATGGTCTGGCCGTTTTTGCGCTCTGTTTCGCAGATCACCTGCCGGCAGGCGCCGCAGGGAGCGGCAGGCTGCCCGATCACTTTTCTGGGATTCCTGATAGTTACGGCGATGGCCATCACTTTTTCTTCCGGATACCGGCTGGCTGCTGCCGCCAACACCGATTGCTCCGCGCAAATACACATAGGATAGGAAGCATTTTCATAATTGCTGCCGCCCAGCATTTCGCCATTGCTGAAACGCACCGCGGCGCCCACTTTAAAGTTGGAATACGGCGAGTAGGAGTTCAACAATGACTGGCGGGCCACACCGAGCAGTTCGCGATCGGAGTCGGGAAGTTCTTCGGGCGATTCATACACGCGGAAGACGGTGGACAGGGTATGTTCTTTCATGACTATTAAAGTAAGATGAGGAATGAAGTTAATTGCCTCCGTTTAAAATTTGACGGAAACAGAAAGTTGGGAATTT
>JAKLJF010000346.1 GCA_023151335.1 Thermoanaerobaculia bacterium
TCCGGTTTCCGATGAAAACAGCTGTATTTTCTGAACAAGCCCTCATCGAAAGGCTGCAAGCGGGCGAACGGGCGGCTTTTGCCGAACTGTACGACCGGTATGGGAAAAACCTGTTCGCCGTGATTTTTGAAATCGTTAAATCGGAACCGGATGCGGAAAACCTGCTGCAGGACACTTTTGTGAAAATATGGCGCAATATAGGCCGCTACGACGCCGCCAAAGGGCGGCTTTACACCTGGCTGGTGGTAATCGCCCGGCGTATGGCCCTGGATTTTGTGCGTTCCCATTACTTTTTGGAGCACAAAACGATCCAGGCCGCCGAAACGGCCGTATCTGTAGAAAGCCCCGCCCCTGAAATGCAACGCCTGGAACACATCGGACTGGAAACGGTGGTCGGGCGTATGGAGCCGGCGCTTAAACAAGTCATCGACTTGCAGTATTTTATGGGCTACACCCAGCAAGAAGTAGCCGACGAAACGGGCTTGCCGCTTGGTACGGTCAAGAGCCGTACCCGCGCGGCCTTACTGTATTTGCGGCAGCAACTGAATGTGGAATCATGAGCGAATTGAACACCTATATCGAGTCCGGCCTCATCGAGGCTTACTGCCTTGGCAGCCTGTCTGCGAAGCAGGCTGCCGAAGTGGCTGCCATGGCGGCTGCACACCCGGAAGTACAGGCGGAGATCGACCGGACGCTGGCTGCACTGGAACAATACCCGAAAGGACCGGAGCCGCGAGCCGGCCTCAAAAACAAGGTACTGGACTTTCTCGACGCTTTTCTGACCGAAGAAACCATAAACCTCCAGGATCCGCCGCTCATCCATCGCTACAGCGACGCCGGCGCCTGGAACCGGGCTCTGCAGGGCATCGGGCCGGATACCGTGGAACCCGGTTTTTCCGCCCGCGTCTTGAAGGAAACGGAGGAGGTGCTGCTAACCCTGGCCTGGCTCTCTGCCGATCTGGTTGAAGATCCGCACGCCGGCGATGCGTTCATCGAGAGTTTTTTCATCCTGGAAGGCGCCTGCGAATGCGATTTTGATGGCCGGATTGTGCGTTTCAGCGCCGGCGACTACTTTGAAATTCCACCGGACACGCGTCACGTCATCAAAAATATTTCCGAAGGGCTGCCCTATGTGAAAGGATTGGTGCAGCGAAGAAAAGCGGCCTGATATGCTGACCATACTGACGCCTCAAACCCCCTTCCCCGCCGAATTTCCCAAAGGCGCGCTGCTGCTCGTAGACAAGCCCCTGGGCTGGACTTCCTTCGACGTGGTCAACAAGATCCGCTACCGCCTGACGCGCCGCCTCGGCGTGAAAAAATTCAAGATCGGGCACGCAGGCACGCTCGACCCCCTGGCCACCGGTCTGCTCCTGATCTGTACCGGCGAATACACCAAAAAGATCGAATCGCTCCAGGCCCTGCCCAAAGCGTACACCGGCGTCATCACCTTCGGCGCTGCCACGGCTTCCTACGACCTGGAAAAACCCGCGGACGCCACCTTTCCCACCGAACACCTGACCGACGAACTGCTGCGCCAAACCGTGCAACAATTTCTCGGTGATATCGAACAAATTCCACCCATGTTTTCCGCCGTGAAAGTGGAGGGCAAACGCCTGTACAAAAACGCCCGCACCGGCCAGCTCGTGGAACTGGAGCCCCGCAAAGTGCGCATCGATACCTTTGAACTCGGCCCCCTGCACCCCGTGCCGCCCGCCGAACGAACCGAACCGGTTGTGCTGAGTAAAAAAGGCCCGCCCATTTGGCTGTACCCCGACTATCCCGCCGGCCTGCAATGCGATTTCCGGGTTGTGTGCGGCAAAGGGGCCTATATCCGCTCCCTGGCGCACGACCTGGGCCGGGCCGCCGGCTCAGGCGCCTACCTGAGCAGCCTGCGGCGGACGCACACGGGCGGGTATTCGGTGGAGGAGGCTTGGACGGTGGAGGGGGTGGGGGAGTGGTGCGGGGGGTAAGGAACTTTCTGAGTTAAACATTCGATATTACTGGCGCAAAAATCTTTGGAACTCAAGGCCGGCGTGTCCTTGAGTACTTTTATCTTTATTCCGGAATTAAGGCTAACCAGTTACAAAGATTTTTTTATGGAACATTCGATACCATACTTTGTCAAAAAACTCGGGGAAAAGCCATACTTGGTATTGCCTTCCTTATTGTTATTGAGCTTTTGGGTTTGTTTTCGATTGATCCAGTTCATCCTTATTGCCGATGGCGGCGATATTTTTTTCCAAATTGATCAGGTTGTAGAAGCCTGGGTGATGGGATTTTTTATTG
Source organism: Thermoanaerobaculia bacterium (assembly GCA_023151335.1). Taxonomy (GTDB): domain Bacteria; phylum Bacteroidota; class Bacteroidia; order Chitinophagales; family Saprospiraceae; genus M3007. The sequence continues at coordinate 2,287 of JAKLJF010000346.1, forward strand.
GGATAGTCGGCGTGATTCTGATATGGCGCCTTTCTGTCGCCGATACGATACTCAGACATATGGTATTCGAAAAATACCGCAAGGCAAAACAGCTCATTGATTCTGATGCGCAAAAAAATATACGGCAGCTGGCCGACCGGCTTAAAGGGAATCCGAACCTTATCAAAAAATTGTTACGTTTGGTCGCCCTTGCTCCCGAAGCATTTGTTACCTTGACGTTATCTCTGGCCGCGGCAAATATTTTGCTGTACGTAGTTGCATACTTCAAAATTCATGAATTCATTTATTGTAATTTTCCCTGGGCGGTAGCGGCCTTTATCGGCCTGCATTTACTTTACAATGATATATGGGTGGTCGAAAGTTTGAAAAAAACCATAGGAAATATCCCGATAACGGAGTTTGCAGACCTGTTGAAGTTAATGGAAAAATTTATGAACCAGTTAACTGATACAGAACTCAAAGTACTCAGACTACATTATGTCAATGGTAAGTCGATCAGAGAGACAGCAAAAGACATGGATATCGAAGAATCGACCGTAAGGACCCATGTCAATAATATTAACCGGAAATGGGACCCGTATGACGCAGAGGTCAGTGGGATAGTAACCATGAAAGAACGGTTGGCCAAATTTTTCAGATTGCACAATCTGTCTCTCATCTGATTTCAGCCTCATTTTCCACCTACATTCCACCCTTATTCCATCTTGAATGGAAAAAAAATGCGGTTTAGCTTTGTCGCCTAAACCGTAACGATTTTATGTGGGTACAAATAACTTGTCCTTTCCGGCCATCTGGCCGGGAAAGACTCAACCTTCGCTATGTCATGAAAAAAGCGTACTATCTGTTGTTGTCTGTAAATCTTTCGTTTCTGTTGCCGGCCTGTACATTCGAGCTGGCCAAGCCTGGCAATCCATGCAAATGCCCGCCGGAAAAAGCACAAAAACCAAATACGTTAATATCAAAAACCTTTTGTCATGAAACCGATTTGCGTTATAACATTGATTGCAATATTATTATCCCGGAACCTGCCTGCACAGTGCCCGGTAGATATAACTTTTACTACCCAGGAGCAGATTGACCGCTTCAGAACCGACCAACAGGATTGTTCAGTCTTCTCCGGCAATGTGACCATCAGAGGCAGCGAAATTGTCAGCCTGAGGGGGCTGAGCGGCATTACATGCGTGAAAGGTTATTTATCTATCGGTAAAACGTCCCTTTTGAACCTCGATGGCCTGGATAGCCTGCGTTATGCCGACTGGCTTTCGATTCACCGGAACCCGTTGCTGATTGATCTGACCGGGTTGGATCGTGTCGATTCTTTGGGAAACCTGGCCGTTTTTGGAAACCCCGCGCTTACGCAGTTGGACGGCCCCCGGAACCTCAAATACATAAGGGGGGATTTGCATGTGTACCTGAACGACGCATTGACCGATTTGAAGGGCTTGGATAGTGTCGGTGAGATCGGAGGGGCATTGTTTTTATATCAAAATGCCGTTTTAACTACTTTGAGGGGGTTGAATAATGTTCGATTTGTCGGCGACAACTTCGTTATCGCTGAAAATGCTTCCCTGACCGGATTACGTGAATTAAGTGCATTACAAAAGATTGTCGGAGAGATATATATTTCTGGTAATCCGATGCTGCGTAGTTGTTCTATAGAAACTATTTGCCTGCTGCTGAACGATGCACCGGATTCGGCAACTATTTCAGCTAATGCCGGTGGATGTAATAGCCAGGCAGAAATAGTGACCGGTTGTGGCAAATAAGTCAACGTAATTTTGAATCAGAAGAATGGTTTCACACAAATACCTTTATTATGAAAACGATCCTTGTTATTACTCTCACGCTTTGCTCCGTCCTTCCGGTTTTCACCCAACCGGAATACGAAAAGGTCGATTCTTTCGCCGGCTCCTTCAAAGATTCCTACACCGACGCCGCCGACCTCGCGCGGCAACTGACCGCACCTTTTCAAACGGACGCTGAAAAAGCCCGGGCCTTGTTTGCCTGGGTGGCCGAAAACATCCGCTACGATTACGCGAAATATAAAAATCCGCCGCCCAAGGCCCGCTTCACGGGGCGAACCCGGGCGGAAATGGAACAGCAAAGAAAAGAGTGGCAGGAAGACCAGATCAGTACTACCCTGCGGAAAAAGAAAGGCGTATGCGCCGATTACAGCCGGCTGTACCAGCGTATGTGCGACGCGGCGGGCGTCGAATGTGTGACCGTCAGCGGTTTGTCCCGCACCCTGCGCGACCGGGGCGGCGACCATGCCTGGAACGCAGTGAAGATCGACGGTCGCTGGCGCCTGATCGACGTGACCTGGGGCGCTGGGCATATCGACGACGACACGGACAAGTTCATTCGCCGCTACTCGCCCGGATTCTTCGACACGCCGCCGGAGCTGTTCGTCCTCAACCACCTGCCCGATGAGGAAAAATGGCAATTGCTCGACCAGCCCGTTTCCAAACCGGACTTCAAAAAACAGCCCATGGTCAATTATGGCAGCGGCGATTTTGACCTGCAGGACTTCGCTCCTGCCGACGGGAAACTGCAAAAGAAGAACGGCAAAACGGAGATCCGGCTCAAACTGGGCAACCCGCCTCCGGCCCTCGTGGTAGTGGCCGGCGGCCGGCGTGAAATTCCGTCCGAAGTGAAAAAGACCGACGACGGCTGGACGGTGCTGACCTTTTCGCCGGGCATGGCTTCCGACATTTACGTATTCGGCGGCAAAAAATCGGGCAGGATGCAATGGCTCGCGCGGTTCTGATACGAATTACTTCCTTGATTCAGCCGGCTACCTATTGGAACTTTCTGTGCCGATCTGTTTCAGAAACCAATTCTGGTCAGAAACAAGAGGCAGTTTTTTTATCTCGGTTAGTATTCTTGCCCGGGCGTGCCGGTCTGCTGGAACAAGTTTGATCAGGTCGTACATCAGGTTTATTTGCCTTTGAAAATGTTCTTTTTTCCGTTCTTCCAAAGGATTACGTTTGAGATATGCACGCATAGTGCCGAGAAGTGATTCTAAGGCGTCGAATTCATCCAATTCATAATAAATTCGGGATAGGGAAACTTTGGCGAGCAGAAAATAATAAGGATCGTCGGTTTGAAACTGCGCTAGCATTTGCATGGCTTCCCTGTAGTTGCCCAAATCCCGTTGCAGCCTGGCCTTGCAGAAAAGAACCACACTATCGCGTCGGTCCAGGTTTGGTTTTGGATCGACCTTGTTGTCATACTCTTTGATAAATCCTTTGACCCAGTCAAATTCCTTCAGCGTACACCCCAGGGCTACAATATTGATGAAGGTATGGTGGGACAGGTATCCTTCCTTCAACAAGTATCCTTTTTCAAGGCCCTGGCGGTACAGATTTAACGCTTCCGAGGTATAACGCTCTTTGCCTTGGTTGGATAGTATAATACAAAAGTTAATTGAGAAAAGGAGAAAGTCCCGGATTTCACGTTCGCTAAACCTGC
>JAKLJF010000347.1:0-250 GCA_023151335.1 Thermoanaerobaculia bacterium
GGATAAAGAAACCGGCATCGGCAACTTTACCCAACAGCAGTTTTACGATGCTGTAAAATACGGCAAAAACCCGAGGGGCGGACCATTACACTACCCGATGTTCCCGCACACGGCCCTGTCGGATACGGAGGTCAACGCCATTTGGGCATACCTGCAAACCGTGCCGACGATAAAAAATCAGGTGGCGCGGTACCAGCCGAAGCAGTAGTTTATTGTTGATTTGTTGATTTGAAAAATTCCGCTTGGCCGC
>JAKLJF010000347.1:259-5728 GCA_023151335.1 Thermoanaerobaculia bacterium
GGAGGCAGTCCCATTTCGCCCAGGCCCCGGGGGGCTTCGTGGCTTTCCACGAAGTGAACATCTATCACGGGTGGCGCTTCGGGCATGCGCAACATCCGGTAGAGATGGAAGTTTTGTTCCACCGCTGCTCCGTTTTCGATCGTTACTTTTCCATACAGGGCGGCGCCCAGACCGTCGAGAATGGCGCCGGCCACTTGTTGTTCGGCGCCGGTGCGGTTGATGATCTGGCCGCACCAGACGGCAGCTGTTACCTTGTGTATTTTGAGCTGTCCGCCAGGCATGGAAATTTCGACGATTTCGGCCACGGGCACGCCGAAGGTAACGTGCGCTGCCAGGCCGTGGTAATGGCCCGGCGGCAGGGGCTTGCCCCAGCCCGCTTTTTCTGCAGCCAGTTGGAGCACTTCGCGCAGGCGGCCGGTATCGTAGTCGCCGCCATGGTCGCGGTATGGCATAATGCGGGGAGCGCCGATCATTTCAAGCCGGAAAGTCAGGGGGTCTTTGCCTGCCGCATGCGCCAGTTCATCGATAAAGGATTGAATGGCGAAAGCCGTGGAATTGTGCCCCGGCGCCCGCCAGGCGCCGACGGGTGTGGCAGATAGCGGGTTTTTATATTCCAGGCGGTAGTTAGGCGTCATACCCGCCGGCAATTCATCCGGAAATACTTCCGTGGTATGGGGCGAACGGGTGCTTTTCCGGTAAGCATACCGCGAAGTGGTGGTACACTTGGCATGCCAGGCAATAAGCTGGCCGGCGGCATCGAGCCCCGCCCTGATCCGGAACATGCCGGCCGGGCGGTAGAAATCGTTGGCGAGATCGTCTTCGCGGCTCCATACTACCTGTACCGGGGTCCTGGCTTTTTGGGAAAGCGTCAGGGCGTCCACGGCATAGTCGAAGGCCAGGCGGCGCCCGAAACCGCCGCCGCTGCGGGTAATGTGGACGGTGATGTTGTTTTCCGGTACACCGCTTATTTGATGGGCGTGGTATTTCACGGCGTCGGGTACCTGGGTGGGACCCCAGGCTTCCACTTTGTCCGCCTGCACCCAGGCGGTGTAATTCATGGGTTCCATAGTGACATGCGCCAGCAGGGGCACTTCATAGGTGGCTTCCAATACGGTGGCCGAGTGGGAAAGCGCCGTTTTTACATTGCCGTCTTCCCGGATCACAGGGAGCTCGCCGGCGTCGAGTATTTCCAGAAATTGCCGGCGCAACGCTGATGAGCTTTCTGGAAGCTGGCTATCCTCGCTCCAGGTAATGTCGAGGGCATCTCTGCCTTTCATGGCTGCCCAGGTGGAATCAGCCAGCACCGCGATTCCGCCGCGCTGCATAAAATCGTTGCCGGGCGCTTCCAATGGGATGATCTGCCGCACGCCCTGTACTGTACGCGCCCGCGTGTCGTCGAATCGCAATACACGGGCGCCGAATTGCGGCGGACGGGCAATGACGGCGTACAGCATACCGGGAACGCGCACGTCGAGCCCGTACAGGGGTTGGCCCGATACGATCGCGGCGCTGTCCACATCGTGAATATACGTGCCGAGCAGTTTGAAGTCTTTCGGGTCTTTTAGCAGCGGGTTTTCGGGTATGGGTTGCCGGGAAGCGGCTTCCGCCAGTTCGCCGTACGTGAGGCGCCGGCCGGACGGGCGATGCCTGACGGTGCTGTTTTCGGCCATACATTCACTTTTATCCACTTTCCAGGTTTCGGCGGCGGCGGCCAGCAACATTTCCCGTGCCGCGGCGCCGGCCCGGCGCAGGGAATCGTAATTTTCCTGAATGGCCTGACTGCCGCCGCCCGTTTGTTCGCCGTGTTTTTCGATGTTCAGGTCGGCCATTTGCACTTGCACCTTCGACCAGTCGGCCTCCAGTTCCTCGGCTACGATCAAGGGCAGCGCGGTTTTAACGCCCTGACCGATGTCGGGATTTTTAGCCATGATGACAATGCTGTTGTCGGCTGAAATACGGATAAAGCCGTTCGGTTCGAAGTGTGGAGGGGGTGTTTTCCCTGGTGCGGAAACAGCCCGGTCGAAGCGGAACCCCAGCAGGAAAGCGCCTCCCGCGGTGAGGGAGACCTGTAAAAATTGTCGTCGTTTCATAGCAAAATTCACTTAGCGTGAACAGAAAAAACCGGTATGGCGGTTCAACGTGTAATGATCGTCATTTTACCGGATGGCCGTTTGCGAATTCGATAAAAACGGGCCAAATACGCGTTATTGAATCTTTTCGACGACCAATCGGAGAAAGCGCCGTTTATTTCAGGGTTGAAAAGCAATCATGACCAAAGATGGAAATTTCATTTACCCGGAACGGCAAATTGTTCCGCGCCGATCTCAGCCGGCCCATGGATCTGTCTATCGTTTTGCGCGAAGGCCTGGATAATGTGAATTGCTTTTGGGCGCCGGCGGCAGCATTCTCCCCGGTGATAGCGGGCAGTTTTATCGGTAGTACGGCGCAGGGCGGGCCGGTCAATTTTTTTAATGTGCAGCTAAACCCGCACGGCAACGGCACCCATACCGAGTGTGTGGGGCACATTGCCCGGGAGCGATACGTGCTGCACGAATGTCTGCGCGAGCACCATTTTTCGTCCAAATTAGTGAGCCTGTACCCCCGGCCGGCAGACAACGGCGACCGGGTGATCTTTCCCGATCAACTGAAGGAATTGTTCGGGGCAGGAGAGGCGGAGGCATTGATCCTGCGCACCCTGCCCAACGATGACCTGAAAAAACGGCGCCAGTATTCGGGTACCAACCCACCCTACCTGCATCATGAAGCGGTAGAATACCTCGTCGCCTGTGGGGTAAAGCACCTCCTGCTCGATCTGCCCTCTGTGGATCGGGAAGAGGATGGCGGCGCCTTGCTGGCGCATCGCGCTTTTTGGCAGTATCCACATGCCGTGCGCCGGGAATGCACGATAACCGAGCTGATCTTTGTGCCGGACAGCGTAAAAGACGGCTTTTACCTGCTCAACCTGCAAACCACCTCGCTGGACCTGGATGCGAGCCCGTCGAAGCCGGTGGTTTTTGAAATTACAGAAATATCCCCGCCCCTTCGCGATACACCACGGTAGTGACCAAATTGCCTACCATGCCCAGCGTGCCAGGATCGATAATGCTCATGTTGTCATTGTGGGTGTGGTGATAACTGCCGAAGGATTTGGGCGGTTCATTGGGGATACTGATGATATCGACCGTGGGAATACGGGTACCTTCCATGACAAAAAGGTGATCGTCGGTAACGGCGCCGCCGTCGCGTTTCGGGAATGAATCGCCGTAGCCCAACTCGGCAGCGATGTTCCAGATGCGTTCCTGTATTTGCGGAGCATTTTGGGCTGAATAGCCCTCTTTTGGAAATACCGCGCCCCGGGCGCCCACCATATCGAGCAGGATGCCAAAACGGGCGGTGTAGCCCGGTTTGTGCAGGTTGCGCGCCCAATGTTGCGAGCCCAGGCACCAGGTGCGGGCTTGCATTTGGGGCATGGACTGGGTCATCACAGAGGGTATGTTTTCGTGGGCGCGGTCGTCGCCGAGGTCCTCAGCGTCGAAGCAGATCAGGTCGACGCCGATGTTGAGGGGGGTGGCTTGTATTTGCCGCGCGATTTCCAGCAATATGCCCACCCCGCTGGCGCCGTCGTCGGCGCCGAGAATGGGGTTATTCTGGTTTTTGGTGTCTTTGTCGGCAATATGGCGACTGTCCCAGTGTGCGCAGAGCAAAATACGATGATCCAGTTCGGGTTTGTATTGAGCGATGATATTGACCGCGTCGCGGGGGCCAAAGTAGGTTTTGGCCGTAAATTTTTGTTCAACCACCGTCATCCCGAACCGTTTGAATTCTGAGACCAGCCAGGCCGCGCATTTTTTATGCGCCGGGGTGCCTGGCACCCGCGGTCCGAAATCCACCTGTTTTTTAACAAAATAATAAGCCGAGTCCCTGTTGAAAATTGGGACGTGGGCAGTTACCGCCGGTTTGGCAGGCGTTTCTGGTGTCGATTTTGAAGAGGATGAGCCGCGGTCCGGCAACATATCTTTCAGATACGGGAAAAGGAACGCCACGATCAGCAACAGTACGATCCAGAGGCTTTTATTGCGGATAAAATTGGTAGCCATAGAGCGAAAAGTAGTAATTTGCCGCAAAGAACGCGAAATAATGCAACATTAAACCTGTTTCACCCAGGTCGTCCCTTCCTTTCCGTCTTTTACAGCAATGCCTGCGGTGGCCAGGCCGTCGCGGATCTTATCGCTGGTGGCCCAGTCTTTTTGTGCGCGGGCGGCGGCGCGGATGTCGAGGATGAGGTTCATCAAACCTTCCACGGTGCCGTTGTCGCCCGCAGTCTCGGTGTCGTCGAGCAGGCCGAAAATATCAGAGATAAAGGCGTTGAATACCGTTTTCAGTCGCTCCAGCACCCAGGGCGATACTTCGGAGGCAGCCAGTTGCTGGTTGGCGAGTTTATGCACATAGCTACCTGCTTCGTTCAGACTGGCGAGGGCCACGGCGGTGTTGAAATCGTCGTCCATACCGGCGTATGCCTGATCGATCAGTTCCAGTATTTCACGATCGGTATCGCTTTCAGAACCATCGTAGTTATCTGCGTCCGGGGTCATTTTCTGAAGGATTTTATTGGTCTCCATCAATTTCCGGTAACCTTTCTCCGCGGCCTGCAGCGCGTCGTCGTTGATATCGAGCGTACTGCGGTAATGGGCCATGAGCATAAAAAACTTTACCACCATGGGCGAATAGCCTTTGGAAATATGCGGGCTGTCGCCGCTGAACAATTCCGCGGGCGAGATGGTGTTGCCTTCGCTTTTGCTCATTTTTTTGCTGTTCAGCAGCAGCATGTTGGTGTGCAGCCAATAGCGGGCCGGGGCGCAACCGCAGGCGCCGTGGTTTTGAGCGACTTCGTTTTCATGATGCGGAAATTTCAGGTCGTTTCCGCCGCCGTGAATGTCGAAAGTCGTGCCCAGGTATTTGGTGCTCATGGCCGAGCATTCGAGGTGCCAGCCGGGGAAACCCACCGACCAGGGGCTTTTCCACACCATGATATCGCCCGGGCGGCCTTTCATCCAGATGGCAAAGTCGGCAGGATTGTCTTTTTCGTCCTGGCTTTTGAGGTTGTCGCGGCTTTCGGCGAGCAGTTCATCCAGCACCCGGCCCGACAGTTTGCCATAGACGCCGGGATTTTCCTGGTCGAATTTACGCACATTGAAATACACCGAGCCATTGCGTTCGTAGGCGTAGCCCCGTTTAAGAATATCCTGCACCATTTCAATCTGTTCGGGGATATGGCCGGTAGCCCGCGGCTCGATGCTGGGCGGCAGGGTGTTGAAGATGCGCATCATATCGTGGAAATCCACGGTGTATTTCTGGGCGACTTCCATGGGTTCGAGCTGCGCCACCCGCGCACCTTTGGTCATGCGGTCTTCGCCGTCGTCGGTCAGGTGGCCCACATCGGTAATGTTGCGCACGTACCGCACCTTATAC
>JAKLJF010000348.1:0-297 GCA_023151335.1 Thermoanaerobaculia bacterium
GCACGCTGCCGGTGCAGGCCGTGTGGTGATCACCTCCACGGCAGGCGTCATGGGCGCCACGAGGGATGGCCGGGAAGTGGACGAAAACACCCACCCGGCGCCCGAACTGACCACCGAATACGAACGGTCGAAACTGGAAGCGGAGCGACAGGCAAAAGAATTCGGCGCAAAAACCGGCCTTGAAGTCGTTATCGTCAATCCCAGCCGGGTGTACGGCCCGGGCCAATGGAGCGTGAGCAACAGCGTCACCAGGATGATCCGCTTATATGCGGCCGGTAAATGGCGCTTCATTCCGGG
>JAKLJF010000348.1:307-5702 GCA_023151335.1 Thermoanaerobaculia bacterium
AGCTTCAACGCTTTTTTCGAGCTGCTGGCCCAAATTACCGGGCGGCGGCATGCCATGTTCCGACTGCCGCTGCCCCTGATGACGGCTTTTGCCAATCTGCAACAACTGCTGGCCGACCAATTCGGACGGCAACCCCTGATCACACCACCTTTCGTTCAAAAATACGTCCGTCACTGGCCGCTCAGCAGCCGGAAAGCCGAAACAGAATTGGGTTACCGCATAACTCCCCTGGCCGACGGCATCCGGCAAACCCTGAACTGGCTGAATCCCCAATCCGCAATCCGTAATCCGTAATCCGCCCCGACACTGCGTGTACGGGATTTCGCTGCGCTCAACAATCCGTAATCCGTAATCCGCAATTCACATGGCTTACCGAAATATCCGTTTGCATCCGATCCTGCGCCTGATTTATCTGACCCTGCGCATCCTGGTTTGGTTTGGGATAAAGGTGTTCTACCGGCGGCGGCTGGTATTGGGCAGGGAACACCTGCGTTTCGACGGTCCGGCCATCGTGATCGCCAACCACCCCTGCACCCTGATGGATGTGCTGAATCCGGCATTGGAAATCCGGCAGGAGATGTTTTATCTGGCCAATTACGGCTTGTTCCGGCACCCGGTATCGAACTGGCTGTTGCGCCGTTTATTTTGTATTCCGGTGATGCGCCGCGAAGACCTGCGGGAAGGTGAAGGGCGCAACAACGAGGAAGCATTCGAACAATCGTTCCGGCACCTGGAAAAAAACGGCGTGTTGTTCATCGCCCCCGAAGGCACCAGTTGGATGAACCGCTTCGTGCGGCCACTGAAAACCGGCGCCGCCCGGATCGCGCTCGGCGCCGATGCGCGCAACAACTGGAAGCTGGGCGTCAAAATCATGCCGGTCGGCTTGTCGTATTCGGCGCCGCACCTGTTCCGCAGCGACGTGGTGGTACAGTTCGGCGCCCCGGTGTACGCCCGCGACTGGTCGGATGCCTGGACGCAAAACCAGCACCACACGATAGATAAACTGACACAATACCTGCAAGATCAACTCAAAACGCTGAGTATCCATACCCGCGACGAAGCCGGCGAACAACTGATCACCCGCCTGGAAGAAATCCTGCAAAATGAAAACCCGCTGCCGCAAAATGCCGCCTTCGAACGATCGCAACAGTTGGTGAAATCCGCCCTCGACAACGCGGCGCTGCGCGAACAAACCGCGGCTTATTTTGAAAACCTGTCAAATGCAAGGCTCACCGACGCCGGGCTGGTAGCGGCTTCCCGCCCCGGCGCCCGGTCCGACACGCCGCGCGATTGGGCATGGCTGACAGCCGGCGCGCCGTTTTTCGCCGCGGGTTATCTGTTCTGGTTTCTGCCCTGTTTCCTGCCCTGGTGGCTGAATAAAAAGTTGAATTTGTATATCGGCTATTCCTCCACGGTGAAAATACTGGCCGGACTGATCCTGTTTCCCATAGCCTTGTGGGGAGCATACCGGGCAGGGGTTTATTTTTTTCAGAATGACTGGCTGGCGTTGGCGGGTATGGTCGCGCTGATCGTCCTGGGCTATTTTGCCGAACGGTACATGGATATTTTCCGGCGTTTTCGCGAGAGGCAAAAGGCATTGCGGGCGGCGAAAAATAAACCGGAAGCATTTGAGCGGCTTTGCGCACAACGGAAGGCGCTACTCGATGTACAGGCTATTCGTCCGACGAATTTGTCGTCGGACGAATAACACCCTGAAAGTTGAATTTGGCAACTGGTTTGTTTCCGGCACTGTACTCAATTATTCCCCGGCAACCGCTTATCCAGCCATGCGACCATGCGGCTTTCGGCCTCGTCCTTGTCTTTGATCTTCTCCATCCAGCGTTTGGCGAACTGCCAGTTCCGGTCCCGGACGGCGATCATGGCGCAGAGGGAAAAAACGGCATCCTGCAGGTCGCGGGTGGGTTGCACCTCGGTAATATCGCGGAAGGTCATAAACGGGCCGCTGCCGGCCAGGCCGGCGCCTTTCAAAAAGCGGAAGCCCATTTTTACCCGGATGGAATCCTTGTCGAACGCTTTGTATTTGCCGTAAATGACCAGGTCGGCTTTACAACGGCGGCCAATTTCTTCGGCATTTTGGGAATAGTCGCCTGTCATTTCGCGGGTAGAGAATTTTACCTCGGCCGGTATGTTTGCTTTTGCCGTAAGGGTCTGGATGTTGTCCTGTATGAGCAGGGCCGGTTTGGCCTCCCTGCCGCCAAGGTTGTCGAACGGCACAATGAGTATATGCAGGGCATCCTTCCGGCTGAATTCCGGGCAGCCCACAGGTTTATCGCGCAGTTTCCACCATGCGAAAACAGCCACGAGCAGTAGAAATACGCCTCCTGCCAGGTATATCATCCGCCGGCTGCCGGGAGTCGAAACTGCCGCCGTCGCCGGCACTTTCCCGGCCTCAAAATCGTCGAGCACGGCCAGGAGCGTATCGGTAACGCGGCTATATTCACGCTGCGCTTCCTGAAAACTCAGGATACCCTTCAACTCCTGCTGCCGCACGGCGTTGTAACTGGCCTCCGCCACCCGCAAAGTGCGCAACAGGTTGTCTTTATACACGCTGTCTTTTTCCAGCAGTCCGATGAGCGTTTCGAGCGCTTTGCCCGTTTCGCCCCGGCGCAGAAGCTCGCGTATGACTTGTACTTCCATGTGGGATCGGGTTGAAAACAAGGCGAAAGTAGGACATTTCTTTTTATACGCTCAATTGAAAATTCAATCCGATTTGCGCGTAAAAGCAGTGAAATATTGCAAAGCGAGAATCGCTGGCGAAAAAGAAATTACATTTGTGTTTTAATTTAAGTCAATCCATATATGCAGGAGCAACATATACGCCTGGATCGCAGCGTCCTGACTATCGGTGATTTAACGGGCCAAGACGCCAAGGCTGAAGCGCGATATTGGCTTACCAGATCGCCGGCAGAACGGCTTATGGCCCTGGAACAACTCAGAATGCGTCTTGCCAACTATGATAACATTACATCCCGACTTCAGAGATTTTATACGATTACTGAACTTATACCAGGCTGATTACCTGCTGATTGGGGGGTATGCCGCTGCTTTACACGGACACATCCGCTTTACACAAGATATTGACATTTGGATTTATACCTCCCCTGAAAACGTGGAAAAGGTAATTCTGGCTCTAAAAGAATTTGGACTTAACCAAGCCGAAGAATTACGGGATGTTTTACAAAAAGAATTGCGCGTTATCGGGATGGGCGTCCCTCCGGTACGAATTGAAGTAGTAACCACAATATCCGGTGTTGATTTTAAAGAGTGTTATTCGAATCGATTGACTGCGGACATCGATGGCGTTTTGGTAACATATATTTCTCTTGCTGATTTGCGCAAGAATAAATTGGCAAGCGGCCGTCCGAAAGATTTGGCGGACCTGGATGCTTTACCGGAATAATTTTGCGCTCATTCGTTCAAACAGTCCAGAAGGCTCTCCCGCCACCACCGTATCTGCAACCCGAATATTTCTTTAATTTTCCCCTTATTCAGCACGCTGTACGGCGGCCTTTCCACCGGCGTGGGAAAGTCCTTCGATTCGATGGCATTTACCCGGCAGGGCAGTTTTTTTATTTCAAAAATGGCTTTGGCAAAATCGTACCAGCTGGTGACGCCCTCGTTGGAATAATGCCAGATACCCGCCACCGCGGCCCGCTCCACTTCCCCCGTTTCCACTTTTTGCACAATCTGCAGCACCGCCCCGGCCAGGTCGGGCGCATACGTGGGCGTACCCACCTGGTCGAACACCACGCCGATAGCGGGCCGTTCGGCGCCAAGGCGCAGCATGGTACGCAGGAAATTGTTTCCGTACAGGGAATACAACCAGGAAGTGCGGATCACCATGCCCAGGGGGTTGGCCTTCAGCACGGCGCGGTCGCCGGCCAGTTTGGTACGGGCATACACCGCTTTGGGGCTCACGGGGTCGTCTTCGAGGAAGGGCACGTTTTGCCGGCCGTGGTACACGTAGTCGGTGGAAAAATGGATGATGGGTACGCCCATGCTGGCACAGGCAGCCGAAAGGTTGCGGGCGCCGTCCACGTTCACCTTGCGCGCAAGTTCAGGCTCGCTTTCGGCTTTGTCCACTTGGGCGTAGGCAGCGCAGTTGATACACCACTGTACAGGGTGTTTTTTAAAAAAGGCAAATACGGCGCGGCGATTGGTGATATCCAATTCGCCGATGTCGACGAATATAAATTGCCATTGCGGCCAGGCAGCGGCCAGTTGGCGGAAACACTGGCCCAACTGGCCGTTGGCGCCGGTGAGAAGGATGGTCATTTTTGTCATGGCGTCATTTTTGTCATTTGGGCATTGGGGCATTGGTTGATGTTAAAGTTCGTCTTTTTTTAACAGCACCAACAAAACAAGCGCGTAAAAAACGGACAGTGAAAACGCGGTGGCCTGCGCGTTCCAGGTTTTGGATTGCCACATCATAAACCATTCGCCGCCCACCACCACGAAAGCGCCGAACCACAAGGCCAGCCCCAGCAAAACGCCTTTTACTGCCGACCCTTTTGCCGATTCGAAAAGGATGCCAGGCGCGTGTCTTGCCCGCCACATCCGCCAGGCGCCGCGGGCGCAAAAAAGCCCGCTGCCAGCCTCGGCGGCGATGATGAGTGCGTACGTGCCGTGCAACAAAACCGGATGCTGCACACTGCGCGCCGCTTTCAGGGCGTCAAAGGTATCGCTCATGCCGGCAACCATGCGCACAAATTCAAAATTGACGGCATAATCGAGCAAATTGGTCAGCGCAACGAGCAGGCCGTAGGCCGCCAGGAGCACGGATAGCACGGTTTGGGAAAGGCGGAGGTGGGACATTGTTTGTTGATTTGTTGATTTGTTGATTTGTTGATTTTCAAACAAAATTACCCAAAATGAAAGTTATGCGCGCTGATGCTGAAATAATGGCGGCACGAGGTATAAATGAAAACCCTAACAAAGTATTGACACAGCATCGTTTTACGCTTACCTTTACCCGTTGACAGACTAATGAATCCTGACATGATCGCCGCCTTACTAACAGAAATTTCACACCCCTCTGCCAACATGCCTTTATGTTGGCAGAGGGGTGTGAAATTTCCGGAACGCAGTTAAGCGCCTGGTTGGGAAGGGAACCCAAAGAGGGTGGATCCGGGTTTATACCAACACAAAATAAATCAATGCATATTCCTACAAAAGGGTAACAAGGTATGAAAAATCTGTCAACTTTATCGTTATTACTTGCGCTTGCCCTGTTTTCAGGTTGTGCAGAGGAGCGCGGACAACCAGATTGCCCCTATCAACCCATTGAATGGGGTCAGCAGCACAAACAAGTCATAGACAAAAAACAAATGCAGGGGGAACTTGATCTCGGCGGCAAACTCGATGCGTATTTTAA
>JAKLJF010000349.1 GCA_023151335.1 Thermoanaerobaculia bacterium
GCCCGACTTTTATATCAACGCGGGCGGGGTGACTGTTTCCTACTTCGAATGGCTGAAAAACCTGTCGCACCACCGCTTTGGCCGCCTGGAGAACCGCTTCCAGCACAACGCTTTCGAAGGCATCCTCACGAAAGTGGAAGAAATGACCGGTAAAACGGTCAGCGAACGCGACCGCGATTTCCTCACCCGCGGCGGCACTGAGGTCGAACTCGTGAACTCGGGCCTGGAAGACACCATGATCAACGCTTACCAACAAGTTCGGGAAACCATGAAACAACATCCGGAAATTCCGGATGTGCGCACCGGGGCCTTCGTCTGCTCCCTCAAGAAAATTGCAAGCGACTACGTTTCCATGGGTATTTTCCCGTAACAAAAAAAGAATACCAACCCAAACGGTTGAATCAGCGGAATTTGTTTGGCAGTTCGGAGCCGGCATCCCGCGGGTTCAACCGTTTTTTTTATTATATCCTTAAATTCCCTATTTTAACAAATAATTTTTGGTTACCAGCCTCATCTCTGGCAAACCCGGGGAAAATAAGTGCCAATTGAATGACAAAAAGGGTTTATTAACAAAATTTACAAAGGCTTTTTAAAGAAATTCTTGCACATTATTTTTACACGTCCTACCTTTGGGGAAATTTTACAAACCAGAATAAAATTTTATAACGCCACCTCACTATGTCGGAGAAATTAGATAAAATAGACTTGAAAATTCTGAAAATCCTGCAGGAAAACAGCAAAATCACCAACCTCGACCTCTCCAAAAAAATTGGCCTTTCTCCCGCTCCCACGCTCGAACGGGTAAAAAAACTGGAGCAAAGCGATATTATACAGAGTTACCACGCCCAGGTAAATCCGCAAATGATGGGTCTGAACGTAAAAACGTTCGTCCTGGTGTCGCTGGCCTGGAAAAGGGAAAACGCCCTGAATAACTTCCTGGAAAAAATTGCCAAGATCGACGAGATCACCGAGTGCTATATCATCACCGGCGAAGCCGACTTCCTGATGAAAATCGTGTGCAAAGATATCCCGACCTACGAACAGCTACTGTTCAAAACGTTGAGCCAGATCGAGGAAATCGAACGCCTCAAAACCCTCATGACGCTCTCAACGGTAAAGGATTCCAAGATCCTGCCCTACAATTACGACGAAAAGTAGGGAATATCGAAGTACCCGTAGAGTACACCCTAACTCATGGCCAAGTGCCAAGGCGTACGCTACGGGTACTTCAACATACCATATTCAGCGTTCGATATTCGATAGTCAAATTACCTCATTGCGCCAGGATATGCGCCATCCGGAGCAGATCCTTATTCAAGGGTTTGCTTTTTGAAATGGCTTCTTTAAAAGGCGTATAATGCACGGAATTATTCCGGATACCCACCATAGCGCCTGATTTTCCCTCCAGCAATCCTTCTACGGCGCCGAAACCCAGGATACTGGCCAACACCCGGTCAAACGCCGATGGGGAGCCGCCGCGTTGCAGGTGACCGATAACGGTTACCTTAATATCGTCGTACACGTCTACTTTTTCTTCCACCTGTCGGGCAATATCGTAAACCGTGCCCATGTGGTTGCCCTCGGCAACGATCACAATGCTGAACAGTTTGGCCCGTCTGGCGCCGCGTTTGAGCAACTTTACCAGGTCGTCGATATTAAAATCCTCTTCCGGGATCAGTACACCGCCGGCCCCGCCGGCAATGGCGGTGTGGAGGGCAATAAATCCGGAATGCCGGCCCATCACCTCCACGAAAAACAGGCGGTTGTGCGAATCGGCGGTATCCCGGATCTTATCCACCGCCTGTACAGCCGTATTGACCGCCGTATCAAATCCGACCGTAAAGTCGGTACCGAACAGGTCGTTATCGATAGTGCCGGGTATGCCCAACACCTTTACGTCGGGATATTCTTCCACGAACTTCATAGCGCCGGTAAAGGTGCCGTTCCCGCCGATAGCGATCAGGGCGTCGATATCGTTGTACAGCAGGTTTTCATACGCCTGCTTCCGTCCCTCCGGCGTGAGAAACCGCTGACTTCGGGCTGTTTTCAGGATGGTACCGCCCCGGTGAATAATATTGCTGACATCGGTGGTTTCCAGCCGTTTGAAAGTGCCGTCGATCATGCCTTCATAACCGCGGAGTACGCCATATATATGCAAGTCGTTGTTGAAAGCGTTCCGGACGATTGCCCGGATAGCGGCATTCATGCCCGGCGCGTCTCCGCCGGAAGTGAATACCGCGATACGTTTAATATCTTTAACCATATTGAATTAATCCAAGGGATGTAAATGAAATTCGGCCAGGGGATAGATCGGTTTCCGGATGACAACCCCCAATTGCAGTTTGCGTTCTTCCATACACTTTTCCAGCACTTGCTGGAAATGATGCGCGATGGAGCCTACAAAATGCACCGGCACGTGCTGATAACCGCTGTATTTGCACACGTGGCGGTCGAGAAATTCGCCCAGCGAATCGGCAACCAGTTTTTGAATGTACGGATGCTGCAAGTGGTCGCCCAGAAACCGGGTGAACGAAGCGAGGTAAGCGTTGGCCCCTTTCTCGTATACCCTGTCTTTGATCGCATCGGGCCCTTCGGGATAGGCGGCATTAAAAGCGGCGTTCAGATCGGTGGGCAGTTCGCGGTAGAACCAGGCGCGCAAAAGCGCTTTTCCCAGGTGGGTGCCGCTACCCTCGTCGCCCAACAGCCAACCCAACGAGGTGACATTATCCAGGATTTTTTTCCCGTCGTAGTAACAACTGTTTGAACCGGTTCCCAGAATGCAGGCAATACCGGCACTGTGCCGGCAGGTGGCACGGGCAGATGCGAGCAGATCGTGCTCCACTTCCACCCCGGCTTTCGGGAAAACATTTCGCAACGCCGCGGCCACTATTTCCCCGCGATGTTCGTCATGCACGCCGGTGCCATAGAACCAAACCTGCGTGACTTCACCCGGTTTGATCTTGGGTAGCAGCTGAGTCTTTAGAATCTCTTCAATTTCAGCCGTTGTGTGAAAAAACGGGCTGAAACCCACCGTATTTTCCAGTTGTTGATCCCGTTCGCCGTGAACGAGCAGCCAGTCGCATTTTGTGGAACCGCAGTCGGCAATAATAACCATATCAGGTAAACGAATAAAGATGTGTAAAAATTACACTAAGCATGAACGAGCGCAAAAATAGGATATTCCCGGCAAATAACTAACCTGTTGCCGGAATGTATGAATTTTGTTTTAAATAATAAATTTTTTGTTGCATGTAAAAAACATTTTGTTTTACTTTGTGCCCGTTATCCAGGGAGAAGCTTTTAAGCCCTCCGTTATTTCAGTCCCTCACTATAAAATGTTGAACATGGCACACTATTACCGCCACCATGCCGCAATGAACAGCAGACCGGCAGCGGCCACCTTCGACGGCGCTTTGTTTCGCGAACCGGTGCTATGGAAATTTATGCTCCTTGTAGCGATCACTTACCTGGTTTGGAGCGAAAAACTGACGATCGTACTGGACCTCAGCCCGGCTTCCGCCCGAGAGCAGGCAGAGGCCGGCGGCCACAAGATCAGGGCATCGCTTATACCGGAGATATTCCAGGAAAAGGAACGCGAAAAACCGCAAAAACGCCGGCCTCAATCCGCGGTCATGCTGCCACCGGATTCGCGCGGGCAAATCAGGTTTGCCCTGGACCCCGGCTTTGCCGCGCGTAATCATGTTGAAGGCGAAGCGGTAACTGCCGCGATGGAAAAATGCCGGGACTATGTGGCCCGCTTTGCCCCGGTAGCGGTGGCCGAAATGCACAAATTCGGCATACCGGCCAGCGTTATCCTCGCCCAGGGCCTGCTCGAAAGCGATGCCGGCGAAAGCCGTCTTGCCCGCGGCACCAACAACCATTTCGGTATGAAATGTTTTTCCAAACGGTGTAAAAAAGGTCACTGCGCCAACTTCAGCGACGACTCGCACAAAGATTTTTTTGTAAAATACGGCAACGTGTGGAGCAGCTACCGGGCGCACAGCCAATTTTTGAAGAACAGCCGGCGCTATGCCCATCTTT
Organism: Thermoanaerobaculia bacterium; assembly: GCA_023151335.1. Taxonomy (GTDB): domain Bacteria; phylum Bacteroidota; class Bacteroidia; order Chitinophagales; family Saprospiraceae; genus M3007. The sequence continues at coordinate 4,042 of JAKLJF010000349.1, forward strand.
TTGGCCTGGATACCGCCGATTACCGCGGCTGGGCGCAGGGTCTGGCCAAAGCAGGTTATGCCACGGATAAAAAATACGGGGAAAAACTGATCGCCCTCATCCAGAACCTGGAACTCGACGCCTACGACCGAAGGTGAATATCGAACAGCGAATTTCAAATGTCAAAATATCCGTATAGTATACCGTGATGTCGTGCACGCTACGGGTATTTTGACATTCGAAATTCGCTGTTCGATATTCGATATTCCCTACTGCGTTTGCAGCGGAATATCGGCCGGGGTAGCCGGGCCTCCCGTGCCGACGACCAGAACGGCCACCACGCACAACACCAGCAGCGCGCCGGCCAGCACCCAGGTGGCTTTTTCAATGAAGTCGGTGGAGCGGGCCGCGCCGAAAAGTTGCTGGGCCTGACCACCGAAAGTAGGGTCAATACCGCCGCCCTTGGGGTTTTGGATCAGCACGGCAGCCATAAGCAGAACACTCACCAAAGCAATTAATACCGATAAAGTAGGTAACATTGTTGTCTCTTATTTTATTAATTTTTCAATTTCCGCCGCAAAGTAAGCGCTTTTATCCGGAAACGCCAAACTGAGCCGTTCATACATTGCAACAGCCTTGTCGCGATAACCCTGCCGGGCATACAGACGGGCCAGGGTTTCAGAGAGGATATCCTTGTTTTCGGAAATGCTTTTTTCCGCCAGCATCTGTGGTGTCAGGGCTTGCTCGGCTTCAGAAGATTCATCATCCGTTTTCTGCGCAACAGGTTTTTCCGTCATTTTGGCCACGGGCGTATTGTTTCCTGCCCGCGTATTTTCAGGCTCCAGAACCGGCGCGTTGAACTGACTGGCCCAGGCGGCAAAAGAGGGCCGGAATTCCAGCTGCTGGTTTGCTTTTTCGGTTTCTTGCCGGACTGCCGTGTGCTCCGGCGGAGTTGTTTCTTCTTCTGCCGGCAATGTTTTAACAGCGCCGGGGTCAAATGGCCGGCCCGGCTCTGATGGCGTTTCTGGCAGGGGCGCTTGTTGAGCCGCGGATGCGACGGTGGTTTCAGTAGCTCGCGGCACAGGTGCCAACGCCTGCAGCTCCTGCTGAACCGTCTCGATAGGCTTCAGTTCCAGGATCGTTTCTTCCGCCTCGACGGGAACCGGCGCGAGTTTTTTAGGGGCGACCAGATGAAACAGCCGGCTGCGGTCCAGACTGTAAGCCGCGGCTGTTGCCAGGTTGCGGTTGAAATCCGGGTGGTTATCCTGGTGCGATTTGATGGCCAGCAGATAGCGCAGGTTGTGAGAATATGGATAAACCAAGGCCAGCGTTTTCAATTCCTCGTAAGAAATCGACGCCAGCAGATCGGGGTTATCCAGCAATTTCAGAAAACGCTCCTGTGTCATACCAAGCTTACCAGTTATTGAACGCCGCGTTAAAAATATCCTCCAGCAATTGCCGGGTAATGTCTGTGATCAATTGATCCTGCACCGTCAGCAGGTCGGTGTCGTTGGGGAATTCGCCGAAATGGCTGAACGTTCTTTCCGCGGGCCAGCTTCCCGGCGCCCCTTCCTTATTGACGGTGTAGTGAATGCTAAACCGGATTTCCAGGCGGTTTAAAGCGACAAACTCACCGGGTTTGGGCGCCACCGGGATTACCCGGTAGTCTATCACT
>JAKLJF010000034.1 GCA_023151335.1 Thermoanaerobaculia bacterium
CACCGACCTGGACGGCAATCCGCGCGATGCCAAACCCGACCAGGGCTGCTATGAGTTCCTCATTTCCGGTACGCATCAGCCCGGGGCAAAAGCCCGGTCGCTGACCCTGATGCCCAACCCGGCGGTAGCAGATCGCGCCGTGCTGGTAATAGAAAACGACTGGAGCGGCAAGGCCAACGTGCAGATATTCAGCCAGAACGGTACGCTGGTACGCGACGTCGCGGCTTCCAAACCGGCCGGCCGCTGGGTGCAGGTACTCGAAGTGCGCGATTTGCCGGCAGGCATTTACCTGGTGCGCGCGCAATTGGGCAGCCAGGTGCACGAGGGGCAACTGGTGAAAAGTAAGATGCTCTTTTACAGTATAGTGGAGGCCGTCTAATAAGTGTTAAATGGACAGGATCAACAGGATTTTACTCTATTCGTCTAAATCTTGTTATACCTCGCGCCGTCAGGTTTTCAGCATGGCAGAGCCGGGGTACTACGTTTACGAAACTTAAAAAGTTTCGTAAACGTTACGTACGCTGATGCTGAAAACTTGGCGGCGCGAGGTATTATCTTGTAAACCCTGTCTAATTAATGACTTATAAGACGGCCTCCGTTTTTTTCCCGGTTATGAGTAGAATATACTTCGAAGGCAAAACCTTCAAAGACGAAAACTACGCCGAAAAAGGCCTGCCCGCGGGCGAATATGAAAATTGTCGCTTCACCGGCTGCAATTTTTCAAACGCCGGCTTGTCGCAATGCCGTTTTCTGGAATGTGTGTTCAGCGATTGCGATTTCAGCATGACCATACTGAAAGACACGGCTTTTCAGGAAGTAAAGTTCAAAAACTGCAAACTGCTGGGCCTGCACTTCGAAGACTGCAATCCGTTCCTGCTGTCTTTCGAATTTCAGGGCTGCCTGCTGAATTTCTCCTCCTTTTATCGTTTGAAGATAAAAAATACCCGCTTTGAAACCTGCAAACTGGAAGAAGCCGAGTTTGTGGAAACGGACCTGAGCGGCGCGGTTTTTAAAGACTGCGATCTGCGCGGGACGGTTTTTGACGGCGCTATTTTGGAACAGGCCGATTTTCGCACTGCTGTCCATTTTGTTATCGAGCCGGAAAAGAACCGGATTGGCAGGGCGAAGTTCTCGGTACATAATGTCGGCGGATTATTGACAAAATATAATATTATCATAGAATAGCGCCTACAGTTCCCCTGCCAGCAGCCGCAACTCCAACTCGGCTGTTTTAAGGTTATACAGCACCACATTTTGCCGCAGCAGCGCCTGTTCCAGGGTATTTTGCGCTACCTGTACTTCGAGCGCGTTGGTTTGACCCAGCCGGAAACGTTCGGTGCTGACATTCAGGCTTTCGCGGGCATTTTTCACGTTTTCGGCTTCCAGGTTGAGCAGTTGTTGCTGGGTTTGGAAAAAGGCCAGCTGGTTGTCGAGTGCGGTTTCGGAACCAAGCCGTTGCGCGTCGAGGCGGGTGGCGGCTTGTTCGGCTGCCACGCGGGATACGTCGATCTGGCGCTGGATATTGCCACCTGTATAGAGGGGAATAATGAGTGAAACGCCGGCGGTAAGACCCGACTGGGTGTTGTTGAGTAAAAACCCGGCGCCGTTATCGGTACGCTGGATGTTGTACTGGGCATTGCCGGTGATGCGGGGTTTGTTCAGTTTCTGGTTTTCCTGTACTTCGAGCGCGGCTACGTCGGCGTTTTTTTGCAGGGCAAGCAGCGAAGGGTTTTGCGCCAGCAGGTTTTGCAGCAGGCGGTCGCGGCTGGGGGTATAGGAGTTTGCCAGCTCGGCCGTCACATCGAAGGCTGTTTCCGGCGCGCGGGCCAGTAACAGGTTCAGGTTGCGTTTGGCGGCCGCGGTGGCGGTTTGTTGTCCGAGCAGGTTGGCGCGTTGCTGGTTGAGGTCGATACGGGCCTGCAGGGCGTCGGTTTGCGCGGCAAAACCGGCGGCCAACCGGGCCTCGGCAATGCGCAGGCGCTCTTCGTTGAGGGCGATCACTTCTTCCGTGGAACGCTCCAGCAGGCGGCTGTACACAATGGCGTAGTAACCCAGCAGCACATCGGCCGCGGTTTGTTGCACGGATGCCCGAAGGTTGAGTTGCCCCAGGGCTTCCAGCTCTTCCAGGCGTTTTTTAGTGATCTGCATGCGCCCGCCGTCGAACAGCGTCCAGGCAAGTTGTACGCCGGCGTTGATATTGTTGTTAAAACGCCCATAAGCTTCTATTCGGCGCCCATCGGCCAGGTTTTGCTGCTGAAAAGCGCTGAGACCGGCGTTTTCCCCCGCTACAAAATTGACCGTAGGCAGCATGCCGGCATTGGCTTTTGTGTTGTTCAGCCGGGCAATTTCGGCATCGGCCCTGACGATACGGATATCATAGTTGTTTTCCAGGGCAATGCGCACGGCTTCTTCGGGCGTGAGGAGCGGCGCGTTGGCGGCGAGCAGGGTCCTGTCCGGGGCAAGCGGCGAGGGTGCAGTGGGAATTTGAGCGGATGTGGTCAGGGATATTATACTGCCCAAGAGCAAGAGGGGGAGTTTTTTCAACATAATTAAATACGGCATGGAAGATAAAGTCAGACAGGATGAACAGGATAAACAGGATAATGACCGCCTGGGTTATAAAAACGCGGGCCATTCCGCCATTTTCCTGAATGGTCGTGTAAGAATCGGCAAAAATCTGTGAAAATCCGGGTACGAAGTCCGTGTCATCCGGGAGAATTTTAGCCGCGCTGCATATTTCTCACAGATGACACGGACTTCGCACCCGGATTTTCACAGATTTTTTGATCCGGGCACAACGAGTGTTTGGCGCTTTCCTTGCCTCACCCTACTTTTCGCCCGTCAAACCATTGCCCTCACCACTCGTATGAAACAAGAAAACATCCTGATCATCGGCGCCGGCGGACAGATCGGCGCCGTGCTGACCGAAGCCCTGCGCGAAGTATATGGCGACGACCATGTTGTAGCCTCCGACCTGAAACCGCTCGATGAACAATCGGGGCCAACCGAGATCCTCAATGCCCTCGATGGCGAAGCGCTGGAGGCTATTGTAAAAAAATGGCGGATCAACCAGATATACCACCTCGCCGCCATCCTGAGCGCCACCGGCGAAAAAGACCCGCTCCGGGCCTGGAATATCAATATGAACAGTTTGTTCAACGTACTGGAAATCGCCCGGCAACGCAGCCTGAACAAGGTGTATTTCCCCTCGTCCATCGCCGTTTTTGGCCGCGAAGCTGCCCACCAGGATACGCCGCAATACGAAGTGCTGATTCCTGAAACTGTTTATGGCATCAGCAAGGTGGCCGGTGAAAACTGGATGAACTACTATTACCGCCGCTACGGCGTCGACGTGCGCTCCGTGCGTTATCCCGGCATTATCGGATACCAAAGCATGCCCGGTGGCGGCACTACCGACTATGCCGTCGACATCTACCATTATGCCATTCAGCAAAAGCCTTTCGAGTGTTTCCTCCGCGCCGATACGCGCCTGCCCATGCTCTACATGCCCGACGCCATCCGCGGCACGCTCGAACTGATGGAAGCCCCCGCCAACCGCCTCTCCGTACGCACCAGCTACAACCTCGCCGGCATGAGCTTCACGCCCGCCGAAGTGGCGGAGAGCATTAAAAAATTAATGCCCAACTTCAAAATCACCTACAAACCCGATTTCCGACAAGCCATCGCCGACTCCTGGCCCGCCAGCATCGACGATTCTGCCGCCCGCCACGACTGGAACTGGCGCCCCGAATACGACCTCGACGCCATGACGAAGGATATGCTGCACCATCTGGCGGTGAAGTATCATTTGGGCGAGGTGGTGTAGGGGTTATTGGGCGGCCAGTTTTGCGAAGCAGCTGACTCCATTGCATCAAATATTGCGGAAGGTCATGGCTGGTATCATTTTAAGGAAAACAAGAATTTTTGCTTTTACGCACGGGGCTCCCTGCTGGAGTCCAAATCCTGGCTGAAGAAATCACATAACCGGAATCTCGTAGATGATGCTACTTTTACACGGATTTCAAACTTGCTTGCCCAATGACGATCAATGATCTAATGACGATAAAATGACTACACCTCCCTCCTCCCGCAATCCCTACCTCCTCCCTTTCGCCCTCGTATGCAGTCTCTTCTTTCTCTGGGGCATAGCCAACAGTCTGAACGGCTCGCTGATCCGCCACTTTCAGTTCGCGCTTAACCTGCAGCGCTGGCAGGCGGGTATCGTGGACTCCGCATTTTATTTCGGTTACTTCGTGATGGCTATCCCGGCGGGCATTTTTATGCGAAAATTCGGCTACAAACGCGGCATACTCGCGGGTTTGTTGCTGTATGCCGGCGGCGCCCTGTTGTTCTACCCGGCCGCGGATATCCGGGTGTACGCTTTCTTTCTTTTCGCGTTGTTCACCATTGCGTCGGGACTGGCATTTCTGGAAACGGCGGCCAACCTGTACGTCACGGTGCTGGGCGACAAAAAGGACGCCGAGTGGCGCATCAACTTCGCCCAGTCGTTCAACGGCATCAGCATTATCCTCGGACCGGTGATCGGGAGCCTGTTCATTTTTGCCAAAAAAGAATACACCCCGGACGTGCTGGCCGGCATGACGCCCGAACAAATTGAAACGGCGCGGGTTGAGGAAGCGCTTTCCGTGCAGGGCCCGTATTTGGTGGTGGCCGGCGTGGTGTTGCTGGTAGCCTTGCTTTTTTGGCTGACCAAAATGCCGGAAGTGGGCCGTGAGGAGGAACTGGCCGAAGGAAAGGTAGGTATTCTGGAGCCTTTGATGAAGTACCGCCACCTGGCGCTGGGCGTGGTGGCACAGTTTGCCAACGTGGGCGCACAGGCTACCCTGTGGGGTTATTTTGTGGATTTTAAAATTGATTTTGCCAAAGATCAGCATGTAGGACTGGTAAATATGATTTACCAGGTAAAAGAAGGCATGACGCCCGACCAGATCGCCGGTTTTCATGCTTCGGCGGCGCTGGTGTTGTTCATGCTGGGCCGGTTTCTGGGCACTTACCTGATGAGTAAAACGGAGCCGCGCAAGGTGTTGTCGTGGTATTCTGTGGCCGCCGTAGCCCTGGTGACACTCGCTTTTGCCATCGGAGGGCTCACGGGCATCGTGTGTATCATGTTCACCTACTTTTGCCAGAGCATCATGTTTCCCACCATATTCGCCCTCGCCACAAAAGAAATGCCGCCCGCAGAACAGAAACTGGCTTCCTCGCTGGTCATCATGGCTATCGTGGGCGGCGCCGTGATGCCGCCGATTGCCGGATTGCTGTCGGGGTCAGGGGGTATGCAAATGGCGTTAATCGTGCCGTTCGTGTGTTTTGCTTATGTGGTGTATTATGTGATGCAGGGGTATAAAGTGCAAACAAGGGGTTGAAAATGATGGGGCGTCAATACATGTCAATTTGCAAAATGAATGAACGGTTATTGGCAATAAAAGAGGCCATTTGAGCATTTTGACTGCGTCAATTGCAATTTTTCTCTAATCCGTTGATCCGTATGCAAAAATATTTCCTGATACTGTGTTGCCTATCGGGCATTACACTGTCGCTCCGGGCGCAAATACCCGGCCGGGCTGAAATGACTTATAATTTCCCTGCCGGGGGCGCCGGCCGGCAAACTTCGCCGGTTTTGGGTATTCCACTCAGGGAAACCGGGCCGTTTGTCACCTTCACTTTGCGCTGTTCCGGCACAAACATGAGGGGCGATTTTGAGATCAGAACCACTGCCGACATCCGGGATTGGGGGCCCTGGCAACCCATGCACGACGACCCGCATATAGAGAACCCGGCAGGGCGGCGGCAGTTTGAGATGATTTTTTTTCCGTCCGGCACGCGCTTTTTTCAACTGCGCCGGTCGGAAGCCTCCGAGCCGGTAACAGCGGAACTGATTTATTATACGCCCCTGGAAGCGCCGCTGAAAGACCCGGTACCCGAGGCGCCGGCGCAGTACCGCGGCGCCTGCCCTTGTCCGCAACCGGCCTTCGTAAACCGCGCCGGCTGGGGCGGCCCACCCAATCAGCAACCCGGTTGTACGCCCGCCTACACCAACGTCACGCACCTGGTGGTGCATCACCAGGCCGGGGCGGCCAATCCGCCATATTCGGCCACGGTGATGGCCATCTGGCAACTGCACGTAAATACCAACGGCTGGTGCGACATCGGCTACAACTGGCTCATCGCGCCCGACGGAACCGTCTTCGAGGGACGCGCCGGCGGCAACAATGTGATCGGGGCGCATTTCAGCGGTAACAATTCCAACACGATGGGCGTGTGTTTTTTGGGCAATTTTCAAAACGACCAGCCTACCGAAGCCGCGTTGGCCAGTCTGGAAAAACTCCTGGCCTGGAAATCCTGCGACAGCAATATCAACCCCACCGGATCTTCCCTGCACGCGGCTTCCGGACTAACCCTGAACCATATCTGCGGACACCGCGACGGCGGCTCCACCCTTTGCCCCGGCGACAACCTGTACGCCCAACTGCCTGCCGTCCGCCTTGAAACCGATTCCCTGTACCGCGATCCATCCGGCTGCGACGGCGTATGGCCGCCGGCCAACGATGCCTGCACGGCCGCCACAGGGCTCGCCAGCAATGAAACCTGCCAACCCCTGAGCGCCACCACCGACGGCGCCACGGCTTCGGGCGTACCCATTCCCGCGTGCAGCGGCTTTACCAGCGAAAGCGCGCTCGACGTATGGTTCCGGTTTACCGCCGTGGAAAACAAACACCGCGTGACCGTAACGCCCCTGGGACAGGCGCCCAATGCCCTCGACCCCGTGGTAGCCCTGTACGGCGCCAACTGCGCCGCCCCGCAACTGATCGACTGCATCGATGCAACCGGTGGCTCTGGCGGCGTCACGGCCCTCACCGCCAGCAACCTGACACCCGGACAAGAGTACCGGGTGCGGGTGTTCGATTTCGGCGCGGCTCAGGCCGCCGACGGGCGCTTTGATATTTGCGTCACTCACGGGGCCAGTGTCGGCACGGTTGATGCAGGCCCGGACAGGCAGTGGCGCATTTATCCCAACCCCGCAAACGGCTGGCTGACGGTGCAATTGCCCGAAACATTTCCTGCACATAGTTCTTTCCGGTTGCTGAATACCGGCGGTATGCCGGTCCGGGAACAAAACCTGAATGCGCGGGAAACCCGCATCAGCCTGACGGGCTTGCCTGCAGGAATTTACCTGGCAGAGTGGCGGACGGAAAAAGGCGTGGAAATGAAACGGGTATTGGTACAGGGAAAATGACAGCAGAATAATCGGTTTCTTTGCCCTATGAAAAACGCGATCTTTTTCTTCCTGCTTTTTCCTGTTTTTAAAACCGCGGCGCAGGACATCACCCCGGCCGATACTTCCTGGATGCTCGGGCCGTTCATTAAAAACGATGACCGGAATCCCGTGCTGGAACCGGATTCGACGATGCAATTCGTTTGTCCGGTCAGCAAAAAGTTGCTGCGCTGGGAAGAAAAAGACGTGTTCAACCCGGCCGCCGTGACCGTCGGGAACCGGGTGTACCTGCTGTACCGCGCCGAAGACAAAATCGGCAAACATGCCGGCACTTCCCGCATCGGACTGGCCAGTAGCTCCGACGGGCTGGTATTCCGCCGAAACCCCATTCCGGTGCTGTACCCCGACAACGACTCGTTGCACGTATACGAATGGGAAGGCGGCTGCGAAGACCCCCGCATCGTGAAACGCGACGACGGCCTTTACGTGATGACCTATACCGCTTACGACGGCCAAACGGCCCGGCTTTGTGTGGCCAGTTCCAGAAACCTGCTCAACTGGGAAAAACACGGTCTTGCCTTTAAACAACCTCAATACCGCGACCGCTGGTCCAAATCGGGCGCTATCGTGTGCGAACGCCTTGGCAATGAGATCGTGGCCCGGAAAATCAAGGATAAATACTGGATGTATTGGGGTGATACCGACATTTTCGCGGCCACATCCACCGATCTGATCCACTGGAAACCCGTGGAAGGCCGGAAAAAACAGTTGGTTTCGGCGCTGAAACCGCGCGCCGGCTATTTCGACAGCCAACTGGTGGAACCCGGCCCTTTCGCCTTGTTTACGCCTAAAGGTATTCTCCTGATCTACAACAGCGCCAACAACGCCGAAAGCGGCGACAAATCGCTGCCGCACATGAGCTATGCAGCCGGCCAGGCGTTGTTCGACCCCGAAAAACCGGATAAACTCATCGCCCGCGCCGACCGGTATTTCCTGCACCCCGACCGGGAGTACGAGATCACCGGCCAAGTGAATAATGTGTGTTTTGTGGAAGGGCTGGCGTGGTATAAGGGGCGCTGGCTGCTGTATTATGGCACGGCAGATTCGAAGATCGCGGTGGCGGAGACGGCGGAGCGGTAGGCGGTAGGCAGTGGGCTAAAGGCGGATACCTTCTTTTTCCAGTTGGGCTTTGAGGTTAAACGTTGCGCCATGACCGATCTCAACTGTGTCGTGCCATTCCAAAGTTTGCCAGGGTGAGCCGGGCTCGGCCATTACAATACTTTGCACGTGGGTGAATATCCAGATCACTTTTTGTACCCCGAAAGCGAGCAGGCGCCGCGTCTTGGTTGTGACATACTGCATATCGCCGATATCTTCCGTATCAGCATCTATATCTACCTCGATGTGAAACAGCGGCGGTACGCTGGCAAAATGCCGGTCAATATCACCGGGACGAAGTGTCTTTTTATCAAAAATTAAAATATCGCCGGCCAAATTGACGCGCTTGTTAAGGTGGAGACCTGGCTCATTGGTAAATACAAAATAATGTTCTTCATCGAATTTCCTGAAAATGATTCGAAGCAGTAAGGAAAGAATAGCGCTTTGAAGGGTGCTGGCGGGCATAATTTCTTCCAGGGTTTTGGTTCCGTTCAACACCTGCCGGTAACCTTTGCGGTAAACAGGTCTGCCATCCAGAATTTCGTAAATCAGCGACTCTGGAATATTGCGCGCCCGGCTCCGTCTCGGTGTTTGTTCAAAAAGCATTTCCATGCAGGTTAAAATTTTGCGCAAGTTAATGGTTTTCAGGAAAATCTTTTAGCCTTCGCCTGTAATTATTATGCCTTAATTATCGGGTATTTACCCGGCACACCATTCGCACTGCGAGTCCCGGTGGCAAAAGCCATTGCACTGTCCAATTTTCAGCGCGTGGTAACAACAGGCAGGATCAGCCGGATAAACAGGATTGGTACCAAAATTCAATTTCTCCGCCCATTTGACCTTTTTACCTACTTTTGCACCCCATTGACCCCATTGACCCCATTGACCACATTGACCACATTGACCACATTGACCACATTATAAAACATGTCTGTCAAAGTTGCCAACCTGACCAAGATATACGACGTGCAGCGCGCGGTGGATGGCGTGACGTTTGAAGCCCGGAAGGGCGAAGTGCTCGGCTTTTTAGGGCCGAACGGCGCCGGCAAAACGACCACGATGAAGATCATCACCGGTTATTTGCCGCAAAGCGAGGGCAACGTGGAAGTGTGTGGCTACGATGTCACAGCCCAACCCATGCAGGCGCGGGCCTGTATCGGGTATTTACCGGAGCATAACCCGCTGTACAAGGACATGTACGTGCGGGAGTACCTGGAGTTTACCGCACGCCTGCACCGCGTACCCAACATCCGGAAGCAGGTGGAGTATATGGTGGAACGCACCGGCCTGACCAGCCACCGGCACAAACACATCGGCGAACTGTCGAAAGGCTACCGGCAACGCGTCGGCCTGGCGCAGGCCATGCTGCACGACCCGCAGGTGCTCATCCTCGACGAACCGACCTCGGGCCTCGATCCCAACCAGATCGTGGAGATCCGGCAGTTGATCAAAGACCTGGGCAAGGAAAAAACGGTGATCCTGTCCACCCATATCCTCGGTGAAGTGGAAGCCGTGTGCGACCGGGCAATAATTATCAATAAAGGCAAAATCGTGGCCGATGCCGCCATCGCCGATCTCAAGCAACAATTCAGCGGACAAAGCATCGTGACGGTGGAGTTCGGTGAGGCGGTCGATAAAAAACTGCTGGCGGCAATCCCGCATGTCGATCAGGTGAAACACCTGGAAGGCCGGCGCTGGCAGCTCGTTTCCGCCCCCGATCACGACCTGCGGCCCGCTATTTCCGCTTTTGCCGCCAAAAATAACCTGACCCTGCTGGAACTGCACAAGGAGGTGTTCAGCGTGGAAGATGTGTTCCAGCAACTGACGAAATGAAAGGTTTAGAGGGTTTAGAAGGTTTAGAGGGTTTAGAGGCAACCCTCTAAACCTCCTAAACCCTCTAAACCTCCTAAACCTCCTAAACGACATTATGTACGCCATCTTCATAAAAGAAATCAACGCCTTTTTCTCCTCGCTGATCGGTTACATCGTGATCGGTATCTTTCTCGTGCTGATGGGATTGGTGATGTGGGTATTTCCCGATTACAGCGTGATCGATGGAAATTACGCCACACTGGACACCTTGTTCAGCATGGCGCCACTGATCTTTTTGTTTCTTATTCCGGCCGTTACGATGCGGACTTTTGCGGAGGAAAATCAAACCGGAACCATTGAATTGCTGGTCACCCGGCCCATTTCCGACTGGCAGATCGTGGGCGGGAAGTTTCTGGCCTGCCTGACGCTGGTGGTGTTTGCCCTGCTGCCCACGGTGTTGTACTACGTCACGGTATATCTCCTTGGCGCGCCTCCCGGCAACCTCGATTCCGGGGGTATCCTGGGCTCTTATATTGGTCTGCTGTTCCTCGCGGCGGCTTTCGTCGCCATCGGCGTTTTTGCCTCTTCGCTGAGCAACAACCAGATCGTCGCGTTTTTGCTGGCAGCCTTCCTGTGCTTTTTTGTTTACCTGGCTTTTGATTTTTTGAGCCGGTTACCAGTGTTTTTTGGCAAAACCGACGATATCGTCCAGGCTTTCGGTATTGAATACCACTACAATTCCATGAGCCGCGGCGTACTGGACAGCCGCGACCTGATCTATTTCCTTTCGCTGATTGCCGTATTTATGGCGGCCACGGTGTTGTCGCTGGGGCGGCGGCGCTGGTAAAGCCGTCTGTCAGACGGCTTGAAAAACACAAAAAAATCCGACACACTAACGTCCCGGTGCGGATTCTCCACCCTTTCCGAAAGCACCCAGCCCGGCGGCACATCGGCTGTAAACCGCCGTTGCCGGAAATGCGGAAATGGCCCGGGTGTCACGTCGTCGGTGTCTGAGGCAAAAATCACCACGTACCGCCGGGCGCTGGCAAACAAATGCTCCATATACAGCTGGTACAGGCGCTCTTCCGTCAGGTGGAAGATCACTTCCAGGGAAATGGCGAGATCGGCCTGTACCGCCAAAGGGTCAAAGCGGTCGGGGTCATACCGCGCGAACTGTTTGCGGTCGTCGCCGGCGAACAAGGCCCGGCAGCGCATAATGGCAGAGGGCGCCACATCGAGGCCCTGGTATTGGGGATATTGGGCCAGCAGGAGTTGTTGCCCGTCGCCACAGCCGAATTCCACCACCGAATGAATATTATTTTCCTGTACAAACCGGTTGAGCCAGCCGGCTTTATACGCGGCCAGCCGGCCCGAAGAACCACTGCCGGAATCCCCGCCGGCCGCGTACCGTTTTTCCCAATAGGCCAGGCTACCCGGGTAGCGGGCCCGGCGAATCAGGGTAAGTATGCGGCGGAGCAGGTTCATGGCGGTAAAGTTGGCAAAACTGTTTGGCGCAAAAACTGTTTTATATTTCCATTCATGCGGAATCATTCCAAATTGTCCTGCACTTGGCGGAAAATTAACATACACATAGGTGCATCTTCAGGCAAAATTCCGACTTTTGCCCGTCCTTACCGGACAGTCCCGCCACGCCATGACGGGGCTATTTTTTTGATTTTCAATTACTTACCATTACATGCAACCATTGACGCTCAATCCTGCAGTACTGCAGCAACTCCCTAACATCGTCAAAACCTACCAACTTCCCAGCCCGCGCAAAGCAACCATCCAGATTCTGAACTCCTTCCTGCCTTTTATCGGTATATGGGTCGCCATGTACTTCCTGAAAGATATTTCCCTTGGCCTGACCTTTGCCCTGGCCGTGGTGAATGCCTTTTTCCTGGTCCGTATTTTTATCATTCAGCACGATTGCGGCCACCAGTCCTTTACCGCCAGCCGCAAAGCCAACGATGCAATCGGGCTGGTTTGCAGCCTGGTCAGTTTTATGCCCTATAATTACTGGGCCAAAAGCCATAATTTCCACCACGGCCACAACGGCATCCTGTGGGAACACCGCGATATCGGCGACATCAACCTGCTGACGGTCAACGAATTCAAAGCACTCGGCTTTTGGAAAAAATTACACTACATGATCTTCCGCAGTGCGCCGGTGCTGTTCGTGCTCGGCCCCATCTGGTATATCCTGGTGCACAACCGCATACCCAGCATCAAAATGAAGGGTTGGGAACAGGCGCGCCGCGCCCTGATCCGCCACAACCTGCTGCTCGTGGCTGTTTATGTTACCCTTTTGTTGTTGTTGGGCTACGAAGCGCTGCTGCTCGTGCACCTGCCCATCCTGGTGGCCTTCGGCATCATCGCCGTGTGGTTCTTCTACGTGCAACACCAGCACGAAACTACCTACAAGGCCTGGAAAGACAAGTGGGAATACATCCGCGCCGCCATACAGGGCAGCACCTACTACAAACTGCCGAAGTGGATGCACTGGCTGACCGGCAACATCGGCTACCACCACATCCACCACCTCAACCCCCTCGTGCCCAACTACGAACTGGCCCGCTGTCACCACGAAAATCCCGTGTTTGAACAGGTAGCCAACAAGATCACCTTCTGGCAAAGCCTGAAATGCGTGTTCAACAAACTCTGGGATGAAGAGCAGCAGCGGATGATCTCGTTCCGGGAATATTTCCAAAGGCAAAAGGTTACTGCTTAAAAGCTTAGAGGGTTACTGCTTAAAAGGTTAGAGGGTTTCTGGTTTGAAGGTTTTTGGGCAGCATACAAATTTTTGTAACTTGCGCGCCATCAGAAACCCTCTAACCTTCAAACCAGAAACCTTCTAACCTTATAACCAGAAACCTTCTAACCTTATAACCAGAAACCCTCCAACCCTTATGTCAGGTATTCGTTTATTCATTGTTGAAGACCATACCCTGAACTACGAAGGCATCCTTGCCTTGTTGCAGGGCTGCGACGACATCGAGGTGGCCGGTCATGCCCGCAGCGGCGAGCAGGCGCTGGAGCAAATGAAAGACCATGCTCCCGAAGTGGTGCTCATGGATCTGAAATTGCCCGGCATCGACGGGCTGGAAACCACCACCCGCCTGCTGGAAATGCATCCCGACACCCAGGTACTGATGCTGAGTGTGGACGACGACCTCCATATCGTACGGGAAGCCATTCGCCGCGGCGCCCGCGGTTATTTGACTAAAAATGTGGACCGGGGCGAACTCGTCGACGCCATCCGGAAAGTCGCCGCCGGCAAACGCCACCTCGCGGAAGAATTGCTCGAACGCGTACTCGATCAGCCCGAAACGGCTTCCTTCGGCGGCCCGTCCGCCTCCCCCACCGACAATCATCCCTTTACCCGCCGCGAACTGGAAGTACTGAGCCTCATGGCCGCCGGCAAAGCCAATAAACAAATTGCTGAAACCCTCTACGTCAGCCTGCATACCGTGGAAACCCATATCAAAAACATGTACAGCAAATGCGAGGCCACCAACAAGGTGGAACTGATCCTGTACGGGCAGAAAACGGGGGTGTTGAAGTAGTTGATTTGTTTATTTGAGGGCCTTGCGCTTGGTGAGGCGACCAAGGGATTTCAAATCAACAAATCAACAAATCAACAAATCAACATTAGTTCACACCCCCACCACCACCGCGATAAACGTTCCTTTTCCGGGAGTGGATTCAATACTGACCCTGCCTTTCAATACATCTTCGGCGCGGTAGCGGATATTGCTCAGGCCGATGCCGATGCGTGCGTTGGGCGCCTGGGGTTGAAAGCCCCTGCCATTATCTTCCATGGAAAGTACAATTTGTTTGCCTTGCCGGAGCAACTGGAGGTGGGCCTCGGTGGCCTGGGCGTGTTGCATGACGTTGTGCAGCATTTCCTGGGCAATCCGGAACAGATTGATCTTGGTCAGTTCGTCGAGATGGCCGTTCTGGAAATTGCTGTAAAAATGCCACTGCACATCCGGGTGGTTGCGTCGCAGCCTGCTGACCATTCCTTCGATGGCTTGCGCCAGGCCCAGTTTTTCCAGCGATTTGGGCATCAGGTTGTAAGCCAGTTCGCGCATTTCCTCGTGTGCCTGATCGATGTTATTCATCAGATCGCCGGTCTCCTGGTAGATCTCCGCCTGCCCCTTCATACGGTCGCGCAGGGCAGCCAGTTTCATTTTTGTGGATGACAGCAAAACGCCAATGCCGTCGTGCAGTTCCTGCGCCACCCGTTTTCGCTCCGTTTCCACACCCAGCACCAGGGCGTCCCGCCGTTCGGCCAGCATACGGTTGCTGGATTCATAAAAATCCCTGATCCGCAACACGAAAAGCATGGAAACGATGATCATTTCCCATAAAATACCGGCCAGCAGCAGCCAGGGCGTGTTCAATTGCACACCAAACGGCGAGGCGTACAACAGGGCCGACAAAGCCGCGTGCGAATACCCCAACTGCTGAAGACAGGTAAGCACGATAGCCAGGCCGTGCGGCGTAAAGGCGATGATGAACCAGATCTTTTCCCGGTCGCGTTGCCGGTAATAGCTGTAAAACACCAGGCTGGTGATAGCGGCACAGGTAATTAACACGTTGATGATCAATACCTTGCTCAGGCCCATAAATACTTCCGGCCGGTTGCGCAGCAACAAACTCAATCCCGCGGTTGCCAGGGCCATGGCGGTCAGCAAAATCAGCCCCCAATCAAAGTACCGGTACCGGCTTTCCGTTTTGAAATGATAGCGCACGAAAAGTAAACCGCTGACGAGGCTCAGGTTGAGCACGGTGGGCGTCAGCACCCGGTAGTCCCATTCCGGCCACACCCAATACCAGATACCGAGATCGTTGGCAATAAATATGGCGGTCAGCAATACATAACTGTAAAATAACCATAAATGGCGCTCTCCGACAATGGAAAACAAAACGGTCAGGGTAAACAGATACACCAGTACAAACGCAAAAAACAAAATACTGGCCGCAACCTCGACCAGTTTGATCTTTAATTTCCAGTGTTCTTCATCGCCCACCGACAGGGAAAAATTGGCCGGATAATACAAGGAACGCGCATACAAATATACCGTATTGATCTCATCGGCCGGCAAAGGCCAGATAAAAATCAAATTGGAATAATTCAGCTCGCGTGAATCGGGCGGGACGAGCATGCCGGAAATCTGCGACACTTCCGGGCTGCCGGGGCCATCAGAATAAATAGCCAGCGTGTCCAGATTCGGATTATTACATTCCAGTAAAATGGAGAGCGGGAGTTCCCGGTCATGGCGGATTTTGAAACGCATCCAGTAACCGGCCGTCGACAAGCCGAAAAACGCGCCGTAATAAGTGTCGAGCGGACGCCACACCGAATCCGGCAGGGATTGTACTGCTTCCAGGTCCCAGAAAGAGTCCCGGGGCTGTTCCACGTATTCGAGGTATTTTTCCGGAAACGACTCCCACGACGCCGACAGGCTGTCCAGCGACAGCAGCAACTGGGCTCTGATACCGGCACTCCACATCAGGCAGAGCGGCAAAACCCACCAAAACACACTCCCCGGATTCTTCATAGTATGTAAAGATCAATTCCCTGGAATCCCTGCAAAATTGCAGCCGGAAATGCTAAAAAACAGGCTGACCGGGGGTTAAATTTTAAAAATAGCGGCTATTCGGGAATGTCCCCGCCGGTTCCGGGGAGGGACGCCCGCATAAAAATACCGGAAATCAGGGATAAATATCGCGGGTTCCGGCGAGACTAATTCTGCCGGAAATATCCCGACTTTTGATGCAGCATTTTTGCGGCGCCCCCACGCCAATTCAACCCCGGATAATAGCACCTGCCGCCTTTAATCCCATGAATAATACAACCGGGCAAAACCCATTCTTTTGCCGGGGCGATCAACTAAAAAAATACACATTTGCACACGAATAGGGCCATGCCGGTGTAAACCGAAATGGCCCGTTTTTTTTGTTGATTGGTTGATTGGTTGATTTGAAGCGCCCAAGCGCAAGGCCCTCAAATCAACAAATCAACCAATCAACAAATCAACAACACCTGCGCTGCCAATTTGACATACCTTGACGGCAGGGCACAATAATTGCGGAAAATGGCGGAGATTAACCAACCCTTGGGCAATTTGCTGTAAAACAGGCTGAACATGAAAAATAAACGCCCGGACTCAACGAAAGAAGCGGTAATGGACAATAACACGGAAAATACGGAAAATACGCCGGAACAGGAACGCCTGGCTGAATTGGAGGCAAAAGTGGAAACCCTGACCCAACAACTCGACGAATCACGGAACAAGTACCTGTACCTGTTTTCCGACTTTGAAAATTTTAAACGCAACGCGGCCAAAGAACGCATCGAACTGCAACAAACAGCCGGACGTGACATCGTGACAGCCTTGCTGCCGGTTTTGGACGATTTTGACAGGGCCGCCAAAAACGGCGCGCTGAATGAGGGCATGGCGCTGATCCATCAGAAAATAACGAACACGCTTCAGAACAAAGGCCTCACTTTGCTCGAAGTCAAAGCCGGCGACGACTTCAACCCCGATACCCAGGAAGCCGTGGCTGAAATACCCGCCGCTTCGGAAGAACTGAAAGGAAAAATCGTAGATATCGTTGAACAAGGCTACCAACTCGGCGACCGTATCATCCGGTTTGCAAAGGTGGTCATCGGAAGGTAGGTTAGAAGGTTTCTGGTTGGAGGGTTAGAAGGTTGCGTCAACCAGACACCCTCTAACCCACCAACCAGAAACCCTCTAACCCTCCAACCAGAAACCTTTTTTATGGCAAAAAGAGACTATTACGAGGTGCTGGGCGTGGCCAAAAACGCTGGCGCCGACGAGATAAAAAAAGCCTACCGCAAAAAAGCGGTGGAATTTCACCCGGACAAAAATCCGGGCGATAAAGCCG
>JAKLJF010000350.1 GCA_023151335.1 Thermoanaerobaculia bacterium
AAGGTTTGTGGATTATTAAGAAGATAGAAAACTCATTTCAAGCAGTCTTGGATTTCACAACTAAGGTTTTAAACACATCGCCCGAACAGCTTATTTTTTATATAAACACTATTGCAATATTATGTAGCCTTGTATACCTCATAGCTGATATATATGTTTTCATTATGAGAGGCACGAGGTATAAAATTGAATTGCTATTTAAACGTTATACGCCTGAGATGGAGGAAGGTACTTTAAATCCGAATTTGATACCGGTTTCTGAATACAAAAGGAACAGTAATTCTAACTCAAGTACAAATGTACAAAATGCTAATTTAATGATAAAAGAAGGCATTGCAATAGACCTTCTTATAACTAATAAATTAAGTGATCTTGAAATTTGTGAAATTTTGCAAATAACCCCGTTCGATCTACAGAAATATAAAAAACTAACAGGTGACAGGCGCGTCTAATTTGTATTAGTTTATTAAGAAGCCATTTACCGAATGTATCTATAAAGGTTACCTCAAACTTATCCTTTTTCGCACAATAACTACGGAGCTCGTGTTAGTCATTTACAAAGTAAACCGGTACTACCCATGCCCCTCTTCAAATTCAAAAAAACGGTATTCCCGGATAAAAAAAACGCCCAGGTGGCTGGATGTTATGCTCATCGTGGTGCTGATCCCGATCATTCTGATCGTATTGTTGCTGATCGGACTATTCCTCCTGGCCAATTGGGTATATTCGAAATTCAACCCTGACGGCTTTAAAAAACACGAAGCCATGACGGTCAGGCCCCGACGATCCACTGTTCCAGCACGCCGGCAATTTTCCGGTCGTTGGCCAGCCTCGGCACCTTGTTTTGTCCGCCCAGTTTGCCTTCGCTTTTCATGTACTCCCGGAACGCGTCGCGGCGCAGGGGCCGGATCACCAGGGGGCGCAGGATATTACCGGTGATCAGGTCGTCGTAGTAGATATTTTGCGCGCGGAGGCGGGCATCCACGTCGAGTGCAAAGGCTTGAAGATCGGCAGGCTTATTGTCAAATTCAACAAACCATTCGTGGTATGGCATGCCGCCTTCAGGCGGGTTTACCCGCGGGGCAACCGTAAATTCGACGATCCGGATGCCGGCCGCGTTGGCCACCGGCAACAGGGCTTCTTCCACTTCTTTCCCGATCACGTGTTCGCCGAAAGCCGAAATAAAGTGTTTGACCCGCCCGCTCACGATCAGCCGGTACGGATTTTTGCCGACGAACTGCACCGTGTCGCCGATGTTGTAGCCCCAAAGCCCGGCATTGGTGTTCAGGATGAGGGCATAGTTCACGCCCGGTTCCACGTCGCGCAGCCAAAGGCGGGTGGGGTTTTCCTTAAAAATTTCATCGGCGGGAATAAACTCGAAAAACATACCTGCGTCGGCATTCAGTAATAACCCTCCATCGCCGGGAAAGGTATCCTGAAAGGCAATAAAACCCTCGGAGGCGGGGTAGGTTTCGACGGTGTCGATCCTGCCGCCGGCGAGTTCCTCCAGTTTGGCCCGGTACGGTTCGAAATTGACGCCGCCGTACACGAATACGGAATAGTTGGGGAATATCTCGCGTACGTTGCGTTTGCCCGTGCGGGCCAGCAAACGTTCGTAGTACATCTGCACCCAGGGCGGAATGCCGGAGATCAGGCGCATATCGGCCCGGACGGTCTCGTCCACGATCCGTTCCAGTTTTTCTTCCCAGTCTTCGATACAATTGGTGCGCCAGCCGGGCAATTGGTTGGTGCGCAGCCAGGCCGGCACGAGGTGGTTGCTGATGCCGCTTAGCCGGCCGGTAGGAATACCGCCAACCTCCTCCAGTTCGGGGCTACCCGACAGGAAGATCATTTTACCGTCGAGCCAGCTGCCCTTACCCGTGCGGGCGAAGTAGTTGAACAAGGCGTCGCGGGCAGTGCCGAAATGCAAAGGCGTGCTTTCCCGGCTCATCGGGATGTATTTCACGCCGGAAGTGGTGCCGGAAGTTTTGGCGAAATATGCCGGTTTGCCGGGCCACAGCACGTCGCGCTCGCCCTGTTTGATCCGTTCGATGTACGGTTTCAGGTCTTCATAATCGCGAATGGGCACGGCTTGTGTGAAATCCGCGTAGTTGTTGATCTGCGCGAAACGGTGATCCCGGCCGAAAGCGGTGTTCCGCGCTTTGGTCATGAGTTCCCGGAAAATGTTTTCCTGGCAGGCCACGGCGTTAGCGGACATGCGGTCGATGCGGCGGGCTACGGCATGGGCGAAGGGGCGGATGAGTGTGGCACGAAATCCCATTTTTGTGGTAGTGTCTTGGCTGCAAAGGTAGGGATTTCAGCATTGGTTGATATGGAGGCATTGCAACGGGAAAACCGAAAAACGTGGAACAGTAAAGTTGATAAATCAGCAATTTTATTTCGCTCACTCTGCTGCCTGCCTGACCCGTTTGAGATATCCATTCAAACAATCGGCATCTTTTTCCCCCGGCAATCGCGTATTTTGTCTGCTCAATCAGCGTTCTTGGGTTATGCAAAATAAAAACCGGCGTTTCGTTACCACATCTTTCCTGTTAAGCATTTTGCTGGCAGTCCATGTTATTAAAATCCAGGCTCAACCCGCGGAAATCGAATGGTTGCCGGCGATCAAAACTGCCAAAGACCAGCGCACCCTGGCTTTGCTGCATGCCGGCCCCGGCGGTTTTCACCTGCTTCGCTGGCAGGAACGCCGCACCGATGCTGCCGGTAACCTTATCCCGGGTATGCCCCTGCTGACGGTGCTTACGCCCGGAGGCGAACGCCTGCACGACGAGCCGCTGCCCGGATTTGCCGACGGAGCCCTGGCATTTCGGTTTGCCTTTTCCTCCGACAGCGTGTTGCTGGTGGTATACGAGGCGCCCGGCGACGGCGGACAAACCCTGTACGCCCGCCGGCTCCATTTGAATAAGCGCAAATGGTCGGCTGCGCCGGTGGCGATTTTCACCGACCCCGCCGGCAAATCGCCTGCTTTTGCGACAGCCTGGTTCAGCCGTTCCGCCGACGGCAGCCACTGGTGTTGTTATCACACACAGCGATTGGCCTCGGGCGCCTGGCAACTATCTGTCGCGGTGTTTGACGCCGGCTTCCGGCTTGTATGGCAACGTGAAAGGCAGTTGCCTGTTCCATCGGGCCCGTTGGCGCTGCGATCCGTCTTTTGCGCCAACAACGGCGCGGTTTTATTGCATGCCCGCGTTTTCGGAACGGGAACCGTTCCGCCAGTCGCATTTTCCGTTGAACCGCCCGGCGCTTACGGATCCGATGGCCGGCCCCCGTATCGTCGTTACGATCTGGAAGATGAATTGCCCGCCTATTCCGACGCCTTATTCCTGTTGTCGAAAGACGACATGGAGATAAGCGCATTTTATCCGAAGATCGGCAAAAAATTCACCCCTTCGTTCGAACTGGCCGAATCTGGCGGCGCTCAGGTCTTTTGCGCAGGCTTTAGCTCCGACGAAAACAACACGGCAGCAGAAGGATATTTTGTTTATGCCATCGACCTGAAAACCCGTAAAGGCGACATGCTGCAAAACGCACCGCTGCCCGGCCCGGTGCGAAAACTTTTTATGAGTGAAAAAGCCGCCGCCAAAAAAGCGCCGGTAGACGGCCTCCGCCTGCGCGGCCTGTATTGGGCCGCCGACGGAAAAGCCTGGATGCTGGCCGAACGGGAAAACTTCGCCCAACACCCCGGTCAGATAAAAGAGGCCGCTTTGTTTCGCCTGGACAGCACTTTTCGGATCACTTCTGCCCGAAAAATCGAAAAATATCAAAACCTGCCTGCCGGCGACGCTCAAAATTTCGCCTCCGTGGCCGCCTGTGCTGCGCCCAAAGGCGCCTGGTGGCTGTTGTGGAATCAGGGCAGCTGGCCCGACACCAAACTGATGCTCACCGAGTGCCGCCCCTCGGGTAATCCGGAAGATTTTCAACTCGCTTTGTCTTCGCGCACCAATGTGACCCTCTTGCCGCAAACCCTGCTCCGGCAGGACAACAAATGGTACTTTGTAGGGGAAAGCGAATACCATGAAAGGATCAGGATCGGGGTGTTGAAAAGCAAATGAATATCGACATTCGCTGTTCGGCATTCAATATTCAAAGGGTTTTCTCCACCGCCCGCGCGGCTTCCCTGCCCTCTGCAATAGCCCACACCACCAGCGATTGCCCGCGCCGGGCATCGCCGGCTGCAAAAACGCGGGGATGCGCCGTTTGGTAGTTTTCTGCCGCTACCAGACCCCGGTCGTCGGGTAATAAATTCAACTGTTCCCAAATCGCCCCGGGCGCCACGCCGCGGTAACCGATTGCGATCAGCGCAAGGTCGCAGGGGATTTCACGCGCGCTGCCCGGTTTTTCCCGAAAAGCGTAACGGTCAGTGACCGGGTCTTTTTCCCAGATCAGGTCGGATACCACGAGCCCTTTAACCCTGCCGTCGGAGCCGGATACAAAAGCTTTGGTTTGTACTTCCCAGGCCCGCTCGCAACCTTCCTCATGCGAAGAGGAAGTACTGAGAGTCATGGGCGTGAGCGGCCAGGGATCGAAATCGCTGCGTGTATCGGCCGGACGGGGGCGGTATTGTAACTGGGATACGGAAAGAGCGTCCTGCCGGTTGGCGGTGCCCACACAGTCGGAACCCGTGTCGCCGCCGCCAATCACCACCACATGTTTGCCGGCCGCCAGGATATCCGGTTCCGGGAAGCATTCGCCGGCTACACGTCGATTGTTTTGAGTGAGATAATCCATCGCAAAATAAACGCCCGGCAACTCGTGGCCGGGAATGTGCAGCGCCCTTGGCCGCGCGGCTCCGACGCATAGCAACACGGCGTCGAAGTCGTTTAATAATTCGTCCGCGGTAATATCCAGGCCGATTTCAACCCCGCATTTGAAGGCAATACCCTCGGCTTCCAGGAGGCGGATGCGGCGTTCCACCACCCATTTTTCCAGTTTAAAATCGGGAATGCCGTAGCGCAGCAAGCCACCGGGATGATGGTCTTTTTCATAAACAGTCACGCTGTGGCCTTTGCGGTTCAGTTCTGCCGCGGCCGCCAAACCGGCTGGGCCTGATCCAACCACGGCCACCATTTTACCCGTACGCCGCGTGGGCGGCTGCGCTTGCACCAAGCCTTGTGAGAAAGCCGATTCGATGATGGTTTGCTCCACGTGCTCTATAGCCACGGGATCCTGGTTGATACCCAGCACGCAGGCGTGCTCGCATGGCGCAGGGCATATCCGGCCGGTGAATTCCGGGAAATTATTGGTTTGCGTCAGCAGGCGATAAGCCAGTGCCCAGTCTTCGCGGAATACGGCTTCGTTGAAGTCCGGGATCAGATTTCCGAGGGGGCAACCGTTATGACAAAACGGTACGCCGCAGCCCATGCAGCGGGCCGCCTGTTCCCGGGTTTGTTCGGAAGAAAATGCCCCGGTGTGCGCCACATCCCGGAAGTCGGATATGCGTTCTGTTACCGGGCGGTAAGGCGGGGTCTGGCGGGGATATTTGAGAAAACCTTTCGGATCCGACATTTAATCAATGATGAATGATGAATTGTAAATGATGCATAGCGGTACTATACGACCAGTACTCCATGTTCCGAAGCGGACAACCTATTTTCAGTATGCCCTTTGGTCTCATTTTCCAGCGCCTTTTTATACTCTACGGG
>JAKLJF010000351.1 GCA_023151335.1 Thermoanaerobaculia bacterium
GTCCTGCACAAAATGTCCCATCGAGGCTTTTTTGTCGCGGTAATGCGCGGCTACTGCCTGGTCTTTTACTTCAATAAAATCTGACACTTTCATGTTTGTAATTATTTATTAGTCGTTAATGCTATATGTTGCAGACGCTCGAGGCGCATATTCGGCGTTCGGAAAGAAGGGATGAACAAACCAAGGATGTATACCCGGAGCAAATACCAGGCGAAATTATTTTCATTTAAACGGGGGTCGATCTTATCGGCGATCTTATCGTGTTTTTCCCGGAGTTTGCTCCAGTGCACGCCGGGTGAAATATGATGCGCCGTGTGCAAACCGTTGTTTAGCAGGAAGAAGTTCAATGCTTTTCCGGTCATGTTCCGGGAGTGATTGAACTCCGACTCTTCGTCGGCATGAATATGCTGGATATAGTTGAAGATGAGGACGGTAAAAAGCGATAGTTGCTGCGGAATGATGACATATAAGACCGCCTTTTTCCAGTCGACCAGCAAAGCAACTGCTACCCACACGACCAGGGAGACAATTTGCAACAGATGGAAGAAAAATTTGCGCCGGTCGGTTCGATATAAACCGAGGAAATAACTTCCCACGGCGCCCTGTTGTTTGTACCCGCTGATGGATGGATAGCTCAGCAGGGTCAACAGGTTGTTCTCCTCCGACACCATATATGTTTTGGTATAATCCGGTTCTTTGTTGATATAAATATGGTGATTGGAATTGTGCGTGGGTATCCAGGCGAAAATCGGGAAGCCGTAAAATACGGTAAGGAAGTTGTCGGTTAAAATATTCGGCAATTTTGCCGTCCACATGGGCAGGTGCTGGTGATTGTGTACAATGGTCGAAATAATCACCGCCATGAGTAGTTGGATCAAGTAACAAAGAATCCAGAGTGGGGTGGATAATTCACTGCCATACTGCCACAAAAAAACCAGCGAACCGGCGGCGATGACCATAAATACCAAAGAGCGGATGTCGGCTTCGTATCTGAGCATTTCCCTGAATATTTGATGTAGAATCTAAAAAATGGATAAAAGCAAAAAAAGCGGCCATTTCGCTTTCA
The DNA here is from genome assembly GCA_023151335.1 of Thermoanaerobaculia bacterium. GTDB lineage: Bacteria > Bacteroidota > Bacteroidia > Chitinophagales > Saprospiraceae > M3007. The sequence continues at coordinate 1,067 of JAKLJF010000351.1, forward strand.
GGGAAAAAACTAAATTTAAGCGCCGCAAGAAAAGGTAAAATATCCGATTGGCCGGCACAAATTCAGAAAAATTTCATTTTATACACGTTATCAGGGCGCGCAGGATTGGTTTTGCAGGCGGAAAGCGATGGAATGATTTTTATTTATGCGCTCATGCAGTATTGAATTTACCAGAGCGGCGCCACATGCCCATACAGCCGGAACCCTGCCCAGTAAAACGGGTGCATGACGCCTGATGCTTGTTTCAGCAGGTCCATCCGGGCGGCTTTCAGCGCCAGGTCTTTAGGCAGGCCGCGCTTCAGGTTACGGTAAAACTCCACCATGAGACTGGTAGTACTTTGATCGTTGGCCACCCAAAGCGTAGCGACAACACTTCTCGCGCCCGCAAAAGAAAACGCTCGCACCAATCCAATGATCCCTTCGCCGCGAAGCAGCTTCCCGCCGCCTGATTCGCAGGCCGACAGGACGACCATTTCGGCTGCCAATGAAAACTGATACAAGTCTTTTGCCGGTAAAATCTCGCCTGAACCGGCGACGGCCAGCCAGGAATAGTCGCCCTGCCGGTCGTCGGCACAGCTGTGCGTGGCCAGGTGTAACATCCGGTAGCGGGCGGCTTCGCTCCGGAAACGTCCCGGCTGTGCATCCGCGCCCAACCAGGCATCTCCTTGAACCAGCGCGGCAATATCAGCTACTTCTTTTCCGGAAAAGGGCAATGGCGGGAATGAATCGGCCGGCGGTAGCGCGCGCGAAGCCGAACTGTTATTACCGGCAGCCGGAAGCGTGGAAAATGGCGCCAGACCAAGCCATTTTTCACCGGCTTTCAGGGGTGGCGCGAGAGCAGTTTCCACCTGGAAATCTGGAGAAAGCGCGTAGCTGATCGCCTTTTCTTTGAATAAAAAAGGATAAGTCCTGAAATTATCCGCATCCGCCGGGGCGCCGGCGAGCAAAGCTTCAAAAGGCAGATACCACAAATTTCCCTCCGGAACAATAATGATTCGACCCGGCAGCAGTCCTGCCACCGGTAATATCAGCCTGCGGTAAAGCGATTGACCCAGGTCAATCGCGGTTTCCAGATTACGGTCGTAAAGATCGTCGGCGGGATCTATGGTCGTATGGTATTCGGTCAGCGCTTTTCTGAACCCTTCCACCTCGTTGTTCACCGTATCACCGGGTGAAAGCGATCTGATATAAAAAGAATCGCGCGTCAGTACAAACGCATAGAGCCGGGCGCCTGCCCTGCCGTACATCAGCATGGCCTGATCCGGCGCGAGCCGCCGGCGCAGTCCGGCGGTGAAAAAACTGCGTGGCGCAGAGCGGAGCCGGTAATAATCGGGGTATTGCCGCGATATGCGTTCAATTAAAACGTCGTATTCCGAACGCCAGGCGCTGATGTCGCGGCTTATAGCCAGCACCGCACTGTCAGGGGCGACGCCTCTCCGCAAATCCGGCGTTTCTAATTTTTTTTCGGCGGCTGCGATCCTTGCCCGCAGGCTGTATTCTTGCTGTAAAACACTGTCCGGAAGGTTCGCGTACTTCAGCGCGCCGCTCCGGCGCATGGCGCCGGCAAGCAAAAACGCCTTGCCTTGCGCGGCGATTCGAAATGCCTTTTCGGCGTTTTTCGGATTTGGTTCCTGCTCATATAAAGCCATTTGCGCCGCGAGCCATTCCTCCAGGATAAGATATTCCCGGTCGTAAACGATCTCCCGGGAGCTGTTCACGGAAATTTCCTCCACTTCGCGAAACAGCGTTTCAACGGCAAGGGCAAAATACTGCTCTGCACGGGTCAAAAACGACTTGTCGGCAGTTTGTTGGTACCGGCTCCTGAGCGAGCGGGCATAAAGCAGGCATAATTCGCGGAAGTGGTCGCGCGGCAGCATTTTTCCGGGATTTGCCGGGTCAAAACCGCCTGTTGCGAAGGCGGAATCACACAAGGCCATACTACCATAAAAATCGTTTTGGGCATAACGCAGTTCGGCCAGTTTCACCTGGAAAGGCCAGGTCATCTGGCTGTTATTACCCAGTGAGCCGGCAATGATCTGCATTCCGCGCCTGAAGCACATTTCCGCGCGCCCGAATTGCCTGTTTCCAGTGAGTGCGGCGCCCAACTCCCGGAGGGTGTTCAACAAATAATTGGATTGCGGGCCGAAGGCCTTTTCTTTTTCTGCAAGACACAATTCCAGTTGTTCGATAGCCGCGGAATATTCTTTTTGTTCCAGATAAAACGCCCCTAAGTCCTGCATGATCAGGATAATATGCCGGTCGTCCGGATGATATTTCCGGTAGGCCGCCAGGGCTTCCAGCATATAGGACAACGCTGTTGCAGGGTCGCCGGTTTTTTGAAAACATTTGCCTGTTTCCACCAGCAGGTCGGCAAAAAAGGGATGTGAGGGCGGCAATTCCTTTGCCAGATTAGCCTGCGAACTAAAAAAATGTTCTTTTGCCCTGGTATAATCCTGCAAGCCGAAAAATGCGTTCCCCAAATGGTAAGCGACCAGGCCCTGGTAATAGAAATTGTTGGCGCCGATGTAAAACGTTTTGGCAGCCTCCATCAGCGGGATAGCCGCAAGGTAATTCTTTTGATCGATCAGGAGGGTGCCGAGGGTAAATCTGAAGTCGGTTAATAAGGAAGCTTGCCGGATGCTGTCGGGCTGTAATAAATCAATCGCCGTTTGTAACGATCGCCCCGAATCGGCATACCGGCCCAGCGTACGATAGCACAAACCGAGATGAAAATGGCAGCGGGCCATCTGCGGCGTATCGGAGGCGGCCTCAAAAGCGGTTAAACTCTGCTCAAACAATGCCTTCGCTTCTGTTGTCTGGTACCGATTCCGAAGTTCGCGTGCGACAAACATGCGGGCCGCGGCCGGCTTTACATGGTTTTCACCATAAAGCGCGGTATAAATGTCGAGTGCCTGCCGGGCTTTTTCAAGCGCCTCGGCGCTTTGTCCGGTCCGGTTCAATTTTTTTGATTCATCCAGCAGGCGTCCGGCCAGGAGCGTGTCCGACCATACTATCTCAGGACTTTGCGCCGCCGCCCTTTGCCACAACAGCACTGTCATTGCTACCTGCACGATGGTAACAAAGAAAGGGTGATTAAGCTGTTGCCGGATCAGCATTGGAGAATGGGCGATGTCTGTTGCGCGCTTAAAAGTAGGCAACGACATCCAAACGCTCCATTATTCTTTCAATTTCTTTTCCAGCGTTTGCGCTTGTTCGAAATACGGATGATCAGGCCGCGCCAGTATTCCCGCTAATTGATGCCGGACGTCTTGCTCCCGGTTGGAAAAATCGGCTAAACGGCACATCAGTACGCCCCATTCAGCCGGATATCGAAATTGACGGCTATTCAATGCCGCCAGGCGGTCGAAGCGGGTTTCCGCCTCGGCAAACCGGTTCAATTTAAACAAGGCATGCGCCGATAAAAACGCGGTTGCCTGCCAGCGCGTACTGTCGGTTTGATCCAGCAGGTCGAGGGTTTCCTGGTAATTGCCCTTGGAATAGGCCAGTTCCGCGCGATAAAAAATGCTGACGCTGCTGTCATCTGGAATCCGCCGAAGCGTGGGCAGCATGGGTGCTGGCAATAGTTGGACGGCCAGTTGCCGGTAGTTTTTCGGGGTGTGGGCGACCGGTTTTTCCGGAAGCGCTCCATCAGTATTTCCCGCTTCGTTTTGCGCAGCAGGGTTTTGAATCGCCTGTGTTTCCGAAGGGACAGGCATCACCGTGCTTTGTTCCGTTTTTGCTACGGGGCCGGGACTAAAAAACCGGATTGCAGCAAAGATAAATAACACGCCGGCCGCGACACTACCCAACCACAACAAGGGTCTTATTCCGGGATAACCGCCCTTGGACTGTTTCTCTTTTCGCCATTGTTCGAACAAGTCGCGCGTGTCCGTGGCGATGAGCAGCTCGGAAGCCGCCATTTCCGCGCGCTGCAGGGCCAGTTCATGCGTCAGCTCCGGTTCGGATTGGAGCCTGTTTTGGAATGTATCCCTGTCATCCGGCGATAGTCTGCCATACAGGTAATCCCGAACGAGTTCTTCCGGTGTTTTTTCTTTCATGGGTGGTGGTATGATTACGTCATTGGGTCATTGCGTCAGTCGCTTTTTAAAAGTCCGGGTATTTCAGCAGGAGTGCGCGAAAGCGTTTCCGGCATAAAAAAGCTTCTTTTTTGGCTACGCCGCTGTTTGCAAATCCCATTTGGATGGCTATCTCGTCCATGGTAAAATCCAACTGGTACATCTTTAGTAGCTTCCGGCATTTATCGGTCAATTGGAGCAATAACTTTTCAAATTGTTCGCGGCGTTCGCTTATCAGGTATTCCACTTCGGGATCGCCGGCGGGTGGCGGTTCGGGGGTGTTTTCAACGGAAACGGTGGCAGCGTTGTCTGCTTTATGTTGTTCGTTGAACCAGTGCCAGCGCACAATACCCATAAAAAACGCTTCGATATTGCCTTCGCCCCGGTAAGCACCGAGACGCAGTTTCCGGTCGAAAATAATAATGGCTTCCTGGAAAACATCCTCCCCGTCCTGGCGGTTGCCGCCGTGTTTGCGCACGTGGGCAACGGTTCTTTCCCGAAGCGCTGAAT
>JAKLJF010000352.1 GCA_023151335.1 Thermoanaerobaculia bacterium
ACCGGCGACAAACTGATACCAAACATCCCGGACGGCATTGTTGCCTGAGCAATCCAGCCCGGTTGAGACTGCATCGAAGGTGGAGCCATAAATATTGTTGTAACATTCGGGACCCGCATTGGGGTAAACCAGAGCGGCATTGGCGCAATCGTCATTTGAAGGTTGCGCGCAAGCGGAGGTGGCCGCCAGCAGCAAACCGGCAGCAATAAGCGATTTGGGTAAAGCGTACATACTTGTTTTAAAAGCTAAGTTTTAGGAAATGGAGGTTACTTGAACACAATAAATGCTCAGCCGCCGGCCTTAAAGGAACAGCCGGGGTGGTAGGAGTTATGCCCGAATACTGAAGGGTAAATTTTATGGGATTAAAAGGTTTTCAAAAAGTGTTTGGGCTTCACTTCAAAAGGCGACAACAAAGATAAACAATGCCCGTTTTCCCGCACTTTTCCGAAACAAGTTTAACATTTTTTCGATTAAAAGTTAAATAGAAAGTTGAAAATTCTCATAAACCCGTACATTTACCGCTTCATTATTCACCATCTCCATTTGCATTATGAGCAAAATTTTTGAAGAAATCAAACAAAAAGTAGCCGAAGCCGAGGCCGACGTAGCCAAATTCGTTAGCGGAAACAACGCCGCCGGCGGCCGCGTACGCAAAGCCATGCAAGAACTGAAAGACCTGGCTCAAAACCTGCGCAAAGAAGTGCTGGAAATCAAAAATTCCAGAACGGGCAAGTAAACTGCCCTGTAGCGGCTAAATCCTGCAAAGTGTTCTTCTTGGGGAAGGAAAAATCTTAATTTGCTGATTTTCAATATTTCGCAAATAAAGGCAGACCCCGGGCAGAACACTTTTTTTATTTCCCCTACCCCTTCAAAACCACCTCGTTCTCCCCTGCCCACTGCTTCAAATCCCGTTTGGAGATAGCCGCGGCCATCAGTTCGGGGAACAGGTCGGGCGTACAGGCGAACACGGGCACGCCGAGCCCTGCGAGGAAATGGGCGTGCTGGCGATCGTAGGAGGGCGAGCCGTCGTCGTTCAGGGCAAGCAGCACGATGAGCTGCACGCCGGATTGTACGATGTCTTCCATCCGTTGCTGCATGCGCCGGGCGTCGCCGCCTTCGTACAGGTCGGTGATGAGTACCAGGATGGTGTCGTTGGGTTTGGTGATGAGGTCCTGGCAGTATTTCAGCGCCAGATTGATGTCGGTGCCGCCGCCCAGTTGCACGCCGAAGAGCAGGTCGACGGGGTCTTTCAGTTCCTCCGTCAGGTCGGCCACCTGGGTGTCGAACACGACCATGCGGGTTTTCACGGCCGGCACGGAGGCCATCACAGCGCCGAATATCCCGGAATACACAACCGAGGTGCCCATAGAGCCGCTCTGGTCGAGGCAGAGCACGATGTCTTTCAGCGACCGGCGGTTTTTGCGCCCGTAGCCGATGCGGGTTTCCGGAATGATGGTTTTGTATTCGGGCTGGTAGTGCCGCAGGTTTTTGCGGATGGTAGTGTTCCAGTCCATTTCACTGATGCGGGGCCGGCGGTTGCGGACGCTGCGGCTCAGAGCGCCAGTGACGGCCTGCACGGTTTTTTGTTCCAGGCGGCGCATCAGGTCGTCCACCACGCGTTGCACCACACGGCGGGCGGTGTCTTTGGTTTTGGAGGGTATGAGTTTACCCAATTCCATGAGGGTGGCTACGAGGTGTACGTCGGGCGTGGCTTGTTCGAGGATTTCCGGCTCGAACATCATTTTGCGCTGCAATTCGGGTTGTTTCAACGCGTCGTTTTGCATGATCTGCACCACCGACTGCGGGAAATATTGCCGGATGTCGCCCAGCCAGCGCGCTACCGAGGGCTGCGACTTTTCCGATCCGCCGCCCTGTTTCTCCCCGGGGTATTCAAAACTTTTTTTCCGCTCGAATTCATACAAAGCGCCGAGCGCGGCGTCCATGCCGGCGTCGTCGCCGGTGAGGCGCAGGCCGGTGCCGTCGGCTTCCTCGCCGCCAAGGATGAGGCGCCAGCGTTTCAGCGTATCTTCATTCATTGAGTGATTGAGTGATTGAGTGATTGAGTGATTAGAAACTTGGTCGCCAGTTCCAGCGCCATTTCCCCCAGTTCCAGGTCAAATGATTGGTTCTCAGTTGCGTTTATAGCATTTTCCGCCCCAATGACGCTCCCTTGTTTGGCTTTTTCGCCCAAACTGCGCCGCTCGCCGGTGCTGAATTTGGAGAAGGTGCGCCGCAGGATAGGCAGCAGGGCGTTAAACGATTCGGGATGGATGTCGGCCACCCATTTGTACAGCAGGTTCCAGAGCACGTCGTCGTACAGCAATAACATGCCGCTGCCTTTCAAAAAACCTTCCAGCCAGCCGGCCGCGTCGGCGGCGTCCTGCCCGGCCGAGAGGGCAAAGGCAAAGCGCCTGGCGGTTTCTTCGCGGTCGAATACCTGCGCATCGAACAACAGCCGGCAGGTGCAGCCGCCAAGGACGGGCGGTATGCCGTCTTTGCTACTGATGACCGTGAGGGCGCGCAGCCAGTCTTCGATCAGGGTATGATTTTCCAGGGTTCGCAGGGCGTCATTAACCCGGCGGATCAGTTCGAACATTTTTTGGGCCGACTCCTCATCGAGGCCGTAGCAGGCATTAGGCAGGCCGATGTAGATGCGGGTGGCCAGGCCTTCGATCAGGCGGTGAATGGCGGCAATATCCGATTTGCGCACGTTGCCATAGCGACCAAGGTCGGCCAGTGGGAGGAGTGCGCCCATCAATTCGGCGATGTCGGCCGAGACGGCGGCGGCCCGGTTGATGCGGCCGAGGATGGCTTCGATGGCCTCGTACAGTTCAGCCGGGATGGCTACGCTGATGAGGGCCGACAGTTCGCCGATAGATGTTGCGCGGGCGGCTTTGTCGAGCAGGAATTTGGTGGCGGCATCTTCCAGGGTGTTGCCCCAAATGCCACGTTCGATGACGGCCACCGTCATTTCGGGCTCCCAGCGCATCTCCCATACTTCCCTGAAGGTGCCTTTGCCGCGCTGGCTGCTCAGTTTGGCCCAGGGGATGTCCAGAATGTGGAGGCGGAAAAAGAAGACCGAGCGTTTCAGGTCGAGTTCGGTGCGCAGGTCGAGTTTCAGTTCTTTTTCCAGGGCTGTTTGCGGCAACCGGAGTTTGCGGGTCTGCTCTTCAAAATCGGCCTGCAGGGGCAGTTTGGGCAGGCTTTCCGGCACCTTGCCCAGGGCGTTGCCCACGATCAGTTCCTGCCGCACGAGGTCGAGCAGGATGACGTCGCCCATGCACATCACGGTGGCCGTGGCTTCGTTCATTTCCAGCACCCCCGGCCGCGACAGGCCGCGCAGGCCTGCCAGCGACTCTGCCAGGCGGAAGGCTTCAATCACGTGGGCCGTGGAAATATCCATGTTTTTGGCCCGGAAAATTTGCGCCACTCTGGTCAGCCAGCGCTGGCCCATGTCTTCGGGGTGTTTCCAGAGGTGATAGTACCAACCGGGAGAATGAATACCGGCGCCGTAGCCGCTTTGGTACGACAGGCGGTCGTTGGTCCAGGGCACCCAGGTGGCGCCGACTTTTATTTTGGTTTTGGGCAATTGTTTCAGCACTTTGGCGTGTTCCTTCTCGCTTTTGTCCAGGTCGAGCAGGGCCGGGACGTGCCAGGCGCCGCACACCACTGCTATATTCTGGTACATTTCATTTTGCGCCTGCCGCAGCATACGGGCCATCCAAGCTTCGCGGATGATATTTTCCTTGTCCAGCGATGATTCCACCCCCGCCTCGCGCAGGTTTTGCATCATCAGTTGCACGGCCTCGAAGTGGTCGGCCGGAGCAGAGAGATCTTGCCCTTGCTCGAAGGTGTGTTCCCACCACAGATCGGAATCGGTGTAGCCCGCAATAGCCGCGAAGTAGGCTATGGGATCGCCGGGAGAAACCGGCGGAACCGACTGCGAGTCTTCCGGCGATGGCGTTGCTTCGCCAACTTCAGCAGGATTGGGTTGTTCGATGTCCGCAAGCGGCGCCTCTGCCTGATCCAGGTGCGTCATTTCCCAGCGCAGGGCCATCGGCAGATCCATCATACGCACCGGGATTTTATGTTTATTGGCAAAACGGATGGCCTGCCATTCCGGCGAAAATTCGGAAAAGGGGTAAAAGACCGAACGTTTCGGATGCGCCTCATCATAACATAGCATGGCCACGGGCGGCTTCAATTCCTTGCTGCCTACCCATTTGGTGATGGCATCCAGTTCGGGCGGACCTTCTACCAGGATCAGGTCGGGCCGCAGTTGTTCGAGCCGGGCCAGCACGTTTTTTGCCGAGCCGACGCCGTGGTGCCGTATGCCGAGGATAGTGATCATTTTACACATTTATTTCCTTACACGCCCTGTACACATCCCGCCAGTCTTCGCGGGTTTTGACGACGGTTTCCAGGTATTCGTTCCACACAACCTTATCCTGCACGGGGTCTTTCACCACGGCGCCCACGAGGCCGGCGGCGAGATCCTGGGCGTTGAGGCGGCCGTCGCCGAAATGGGCGGCAAGCGCCAGGCCGCTGTTAACCACGGAAATAGCCTCGGCGGTGCTCATGGTGCCGGAGGGGACTTTCAGTTTGGTTTTACCGTCGGCAGTGACGCCGGCGCGCAGTTCGCGGAAGATGGTGACGATGCGCTGGATCTCCTTGAGCGCGGGGGCTTCAGCGGGCAGTTTGTAGGCTTTGGACAGACTGTCGACCCGGCGCTGCACGATGTCCACCTCTTCTTGGATGCTCTCCGGCACAGGCAGAATGACCGTATTAAAACGGCGTTTCAGGGCGCCGGAGAGTTCGTTGACGCCTTTATCGCGGTTGTTGGCCGTGGCGATCACGTTGAAGCCCTCGGTAGCCTGCACTTCGAGGTTCAGTTCGGGGACAGGCAAGGTTTTTTCCGAGAGGATGGTGATAAGCGTGTCCTGCACATCGGAGCTGATCCGGGTGAGTTCTTCTACCCGGGCGATAGTGCCGTCGCGCATGGCGCGCATCATGGGCGTTTCCACAAGGGCGCCTTCGGAAGGGCCTTCGGCCAGCAGGCGGGCGTAGTTCCAGCCGTAGCGGATGGCTTCCTCGCCGGTGCCGGCCGTGCCCTGGATGAGCAGGGTGGAGTTGCCGGAAATGGCCGCCGCGAGGTGTTCCGACACCCAGGATTTGGCCGTACCGGGCAGCCCGTACAGCAGCAGGGCGCGGTCGGTAGTGAGCGTAGCCACCGCGATCTCCATCAGGCGCTGGTTGCCGATGTACTTCGGCGATACCTGGAAGCCGTTTTTGAGTTTGCCGCCCATGAGGTAGGTTACCACCGCGCGGGGCGACATTTTCCAGTTGGGCGGGCGCTGGCCGGAGTCCTGTTTGATCAGTTCTTCCAGTTCCTGGGCGTATTGATCTTCGGCGTGTTGACGGAGCAGGGTGCGCATTTTTTTAGTTTGAAGTTCGAAGTTAAAAATGGGAGATCGTTCTGCGTGATTCGAGGATGTGGTTCAGGGGTACAAGGAACTGATTGCGAAAGGTTTGCTGGTGCCAGTCTTTGATTTCCCTGACGGCCAGTTGTTGTACTTCGGGTAAGATACCCAAATGGAAGTGCATGCCGAGGGCCAGCATTTTGGTAAAATCCTGGTAGTGGTAGTTGCCCG
>JAKLJF010000353.1:0-3343 GCA_023151335.1 Thermoanaerobaculia bacterium
CAATTTTATGACGTTATTGGCTACACGTTTAAGCAGGATGTTGTTCGATGTCGGTCCGTTCAATAATTGAATGGCTTGCGAATTAAAACCAACTGACGGTATAGTTTGAATCGGGTCATTTCGGTCAATGGTTATCCGGTTGAGAGACCCTATCCCGCTCACAACAATACCAGAGCCTCTGAAATAGATATCATTGTCGAAGATATTGATCCTGTTTGTCAGCGCAGGCGTATTGTAAATGGCTGCATCGAGTTTTCTGAGCACACTGGTTCTAATATCCAATGAAGATCTTTGCGTATGTATTCCCCGTGCTCCGTTATCAAAAGTGCTGTTACGCACATTGAAAGTAGCGCAGCTTCGGGCAAAAATTCCAATACCCCGTGAATTGTCAAAATTGGGATTGGCTTCCTCATAGTCGAGTACGCCCTGGATATTCAAAAATTTTGCATAATGAACATTTAGTACCGTTCTGTCTGCTAAAATTCCATTACGAAGTCCGTCAAATTCATTATCAGACGCCAAATCGCTTTCCGTCCCTACAATAAAGGTCGTACGGGTGAGATGAAGCCCGGAATATGGAAAGTTTTGGTCCCAATTAGTTATATCATTGCTGAAGTTGGGCAGTAGCGGGGCTGTTGCCCGGAATCTATTCCTTGAAAACGGGGTAAGCTGGTTAATCGTAGCTGTTGCTGCATTATTAACCCGTACTCCGACATGGTTGCGGTTGAAGTCGTTCAGGTAGCTGGTGAACGTAGTGGTTGTGCCGCCGGCGCTCCGCAAATCGAATGCGAATTCTCCATCCTGAATGACATTGAACCCACTGTATAATGTACCGCCGGGTCTCACTTCAATACTGCGCCACATTTCTTCACAACCATGAATACCCATTTCATTTCCTGCGCCGCCGTTTATAAATGCCAGGGCAAGTGTGGCGCCCGGGGCCACAATAATACGCGCGCCGGGCTGCATTCTGATCTCTCCTCCGAAAATAAATAAAGAGTAATTATTGTCTATTACCAGGTTGCCTTTAATCGCTATACAAGGCCGGACCAAAGTATTAGGCGAAAAAAATGTACTGACTGTGCTGTTTGGAATCACGGTGGAGTGCACCGATACGGGAAGGATGCCCGGGTCATTCGGGTTGGCCGACACATTGCCCGCATCAATATTCAAATCGTCCGGGCCTGTACACGGGCAGGTAAAAGGAGCACATTCCACCAGGTTAATTTCCAGCTCTGCCCCGTCGAAGATCAAGCAATTGCCTCCGGCCGACGGCGTTGCCGAAATTGGAATATGCAAAGTGGTACCCGGCGCCCAGTTTCCGGCGACATGCAATTGGAGGTTTAATTGCGCAGGCGCCCCATTGGGGGTAATCGTTACCTGTGCCTGGCCGTTACTGTTAAATCCCCCGCCCGGAATGGTAATTCCCGGAGGTAATGGGCCGACTTCAAGATCGACTTGTACGGGAGCGTTGACATTCCCGGTCAGTTGCACCGATACTGTGGTTTGGCCGGCGCCGTTGATACATATTTCGAGCGGATCAGGGTCAGCAGTAATAGTTACTTCCAGATTACAGTCTGACCGGACGCTGACATTGTCTACAAAAAGCAAAAATCTGCCGTTATTGGGCATTGCTCCGGTCGAAGTGCCGGGAAATAAAATAATATGGGTAATATCCTGATTAGTATTGTTTTGCCAGGTCAGCGTGAAATGATTCAAATCCAGATTTTGCGCAGTGCCTGCCCCGGTAGAAAAAATCACGTTGGGGTCCTGAGGTACTGCGCACCCGAAATTACCACCACATGAAGGTGTTGTCAAACAATATCCCTCTACTCCGGCGCACAAAGGGAAGGGGTTTATTCCACAATCCGGCGCGTTGATGAGGGGGCAAGGCAAATTGGCCATCCCATACACCTGAATGGTTGGAACTTGTATGTTCCCCGCCGTCACCCTGGACGCCGCATCAAATTCGATCGTGGCGTTACAATTGGGTTGAATGGGTTCTGCCAAAGGTATCAACATAATTTCCCTGTTGATGTCTGGCTCGTTAAATGACCAACCCAAACTCACGACGATATTGTCATTATCATCCGTCTCCCGCAAAACATCAGGTGTTCCACTGCCCGGTGTGGTGCCGGTAAATCTGCTTATTGGCAAACCGGTTTGAAGGTAGTATGACTCGAATACCGGCTGAAATGCCTCAAAGTCGCCAAAACAAACCAGCTCGCAATCCGGTGTTTCACAATCCAGGGGGATGACTTCTTCCCGGACGATAACGGTCACTTCCGCTTCGTCGCACCAACCCTGGCAACCGGAAACCGTGTAACAAAAGGTAAATGTTCCAACTTCCGATCCGGTGACGGTGAATTCATTATTATTGACAGTCACCGTAATGTCCGGGTCGCTTCCGCAAGGGCTGATCGTCCAGCCGGTGGGGAGTTCGTCATTGCCAACCAGTTCGGAAGTATTCCAGGTGTTCGTCGTTCCCTGTGCGAGGATCAGCGTGAAAGGGCCGTCGTCATTGGTTACGATGGCGCAGGAATTCGTACAATTACTGCCCGAATATCCCAGGCGGCAGATAATTGTTTGTTCGGCAGCGGTAATTATCCGATTGCTTGTACCGGCATTTATTTCCGGATTCATCACAAAGCCAGCGCCTGCGGTACAGGTATTGTCCAAATGGCTCAGCTTGTTGGCCATATCGAATGCCGAAACAGGGGTAAGCTCGTCATTGTTGACTTCTGCAATATTCGTTGTTCCATCAAAAAAGAACACGTTCATCGAGCAATCGCCCGATAGGCTGTTAGGCATATTTGGAAACATGGGGGTGTTAAAACGGTGCCCGTCACAACATGGCAGCGCCGCCGTTTGCCGTAACAAATATGCGTTCTGATTCGTGGAGTACAAAAACCTGTCCCAACGGGAATAATTGTCGCCTGATAGCGGCGAGCCGTTCAATCCGATACGTGAAGCAAAGCCCAGGACGTGCAGCGCTTCATGCAAAACAACGGAATAAAGGTCTGCTTCAGTTGCTCCAACGCAATGATTGGTGGGCGAACAGTCTTGCGCCAGCGTGTGCCAGCTGCCTACCGATGGATTCGGGCGGATACAAACCAAGCCGGATAAGAATCCGGTCGGGTAATTATTGACATCGGAAACAACCTGGTCAAAGATGACTGAGTTTGAAATACCGCAATCAGAGTCCCACACAGGTGTGCCCGCGGCATCCGAGGTGCATGCTCCATCCTTGACAACCCTTATAAAAATCGGATTCGTATTATTGCCGGAAGATACCAGGCCGGATACATAATTAAACACCGAACAAACTGTCATCATTTCATTC
>JAKLJF010000353.1:3353-5616 GCA_023151335.1 Thermoanaerobaculia bacterium
TTCATTCATTGTCCATGCCGGCACATTTCCGGCTAAGCCAAACTGAAGCGTAAAAATTCCACTGTTACATTCTTCCATTACGACATCTTGCTGATAACTACCCCCATCCAAGTCGCCTGCTCCATAGATATTTCCAAATCGATCATAGAAAAGCGTCGAATCTCCCGCCGGGTTTAAGGTACCGCTTCGGAAAAAAGCGCCGCAAAAGGAAATAGGTTGGGAGAAAGCTGTTGATACAGACAGTGCCATTACAAGAAGAATACATAACGGTATTCTGGCAGGTGGGTACAGGAAAAATTGAGTGATCATACTTCTGTTGATAGTTTAATAATATTGAACGTTTCGGAAATATCTATCCACCCCTGTAATGAACGACTCATACAATTCGTTCATTCAAGGCATGGCAAATGCTATGCGCTTCAATGCACATGTAAGCTGATAGGCGAAATAATTAAGCTGACAGGTTTACGTGTTGGGTTAAAGGTTTTAAGACAAATAGGATTAAATTTCCAATGCTAATTCTAAAAATAGAAAACAGCGCGAACAAAGTTAGATGAATTATACTATGTTTTACAAGGGTATGAATGTTAAATATTCAATACCATGATCTAATATGCTGCTTCTCAATTCAGTAAAATATTTGACTTCCCTATACTCCCACAGTATAACAAACCGGATTCACCTTGCCCTTCATCTATGTGAACCGGTAAATTCCATTCGGAAGGACTGCACCAATAGTAATAGCAACGAGGAGCCGGGAGCTGACTGACATGGCAGAAAAGAAGAGTAAAGTCCGCGTTGGTACGGCTGAAAAAGGCCATACTTGCCTGAGAGCAAGGCCATTACCCGATATTAATTGGCAAGCCGGTACAACCTGAAAAAAAATTCCGCATTTTTTGTAACATCGCTCCGCCTCCCGCGTCTTCTTCCCGAAAACACCTAAAAAACCGGATGAAAACAAAAATCTTTGCCCCATAAACCGGGCGCCAAGGGCATGAACTGGACGATTTTCCACCAACAAATTTTTCCCATCCGGCACAAGCTGTACCGCTTCGCGCTGCGCATTACCGGCAGCGCCCACGAGGCGGAAGACGTGGTGCAGGAAGTATTGGAGCGGGTGTGGAAATCGGCAGACGAACAAACGGCAAACGTGCAGAACTGGGAAGCCTGGTGTATGACCCTGACCCGCAACCGCTCGATTGACAAAACCCGCACACTGACCCAGCGCCGGGCTTTGCCGCTCGACAGCCTCACTGCGCACAGCGCCGCTGAGCCCACCCCCGCCCAGGAAACCGAATCGCGCGATATGGCCGCGCGGGTGCGCCGGCTCATGCAGGCATTACCCGAAAAACAACGCCTCGTGATGCACCTGCGCGACATCGAAGAATTAAGCTATGAAGAAATTGCCGCGGTGCTCGACATTACCCTCGATCAGGTGAAAGTCAACCTGCACCGCGCCCGGAAAACCATCCGGGAAAAATTGTTAAAAACTGAAATAAGTATCCCGCTTAACCCATAAAATCGCTGTACTATGTTAAACAAACCGGATATTCAGGATTTGCTGGACCGCTACTGGGAAGGCGAAACGACGCTCGAGGAAGAGCGCCGGCTGAAAGCATTTTTCAGTACCGAACCCGTACCGGAACAATACCGGCAGGAAGCCGAACTGTTTCGCGCCCTCCGCACGGAGCAATCTGTGCAGATGCCCGCCGGTCGTGAAATGCGCATTGCCCCGCGCCCTTCGTACCGTCTGAGTTGGTGGGCCGCCGCGGCTTCGGTCGCGCTGCTCCTCAGCGCCGGTATATGGTGGATGAACCGCCAACCCCTAGCGCCGGATGCCCCGGTAGCACTGGTGGCGCCCGAAAACAAAATGGCGCAACCAACCGCAACAACACCCGCCGTCACAGCTCCGGAAATGGAAAAAATAGCCCAGACCCCTCTGCCGTCCACCCCCGAGGTGTCGGGGCAAGCTATCCACCGTCCACCGTCCACCGTCCACCCCCGAGGTGTCGGGGCAGGCTGTCCACCGTCCACCGTCCACCGTCCACCGTCCACCGTCCACCGTCCACCGTCTACCGTCAACCAGGATACCTACGAAGACCCCGAACAGGCCCTCGAAGAGATAAAAGCAGCACTCGCGCTGGTTTCCAATAAAATAAACAAAGGCAAAAAGGAGATTGGCAAAGGCCTGCAGGAAGTGGAAGCCGTGGATATCCTGTTTAAAAAGAAAAAGGAAACCAGCGGATAACCCCCTCTAAACCTT
>JAKLJF010000354.1 GCA_023151335.1 Thermoanaerobaculia bacterium
TGTTTCAACAACGCTCTTTTCTACAAAGGATTTGTTCAGGAGGCGGTTTCGCTTATCCGGCATCAGGTACATTCAGATACGACGACAGCCAAACAATACGAATCCCTTGCCGGTTTACGCCGCAGGCTGGCACAGGAATATGGTCGCAGCCCTGCCAAGCGTGATACGGCATTTATCCGGTACGCGGAACCGCGGGCAAATGCGCTGGAAAAGGAAATTTCCCGCAAGGTCAGCGGCTATACCGAAGCCTACCGGATCGTACGATCGCAGGATGTTCGAAATAGTCTGGCTGCCGGCGAAGCAGCCCTTGAATTCGTCTCCTTTACCTATTTTGACTTACTAGGAAAACCCACCGATTCCACCCTCTACGCCGCCCTCGTCCTTCTCCCCACCGACACCACCCCTCACTTTATCCCCCTCTTCGAAGAGCGCCAACTGCAAGCCCTCTTCAACCGCCCCGGATACAATGAGGAACTCATCGTCAAAAGCCTTTACGCCTCCAATTCCGAATTGCTGAACCTGCTGTGGAAACCCCTGGAGCCGCTGCTGCGCGACGTAAAAACCATCTACTATTCCCCGGCAGGCCTGCTGCATCGCATCAACCCGGCCGCACTGCGCGATGCCGACAAGCAACCCTTATCTGCCGGGCGGCAGTGGGTGCGCGTGGGCAGCACCCGCGAGTTAGTCGCAGGCCGGCTGGCCGACCGCTCCTTTGCCCACAACCCCGCCGCGCCCCTCAGCGCCGCCGTGTGGGGCGGCATCCCCTACGACATGGACAGCCTTGCCTTCGCCGCCGCCAATCCAATGACAGATGCAGGTAGTACAACCGAATACGGGAGCAAGGATGGCAACTTCCGCTACATGGTAGAAGCAAACACGTCCGGGCCGCCCGCCGGCACACGCGGCGCCGGCGACGACGGGTGGGAGTCGCTGGCCGGCAGCGCCCGCGAAGCCGAACAGGTAGACGAATTGCTGCGTCACGCCGGTTTCCACACCGAAGTACGGTCAGGCTACAACGCCAGCGAGGAACGCTTCAAAGCCATCGGCCAGGCGGCGCCTTCGCCGCGCATCCTGCACGTGGCCACGCACGGCTTTGTCTACCCTGATCCGCGCTCGGGCGCAAAAGCCCCCTCCTTCAGGAGAGGGTTGGGGGAGGTCGAGCCGGCATACAAACTCCAGGACGATCCCATGTTGCGCTCGGGCCTGCTGCTGGCCGGGGCCAACTACTACTGGACGAATAAACGCCCGCTCGCCAACCGCGAAGACGGCGTGCTGGTAGCCTACGAGGTGCGCGACCTCAACCTGAGCAACACCGAACTGGCGGTGCTCTCGGCCTGCCAAACGGGCCTGGGCGACGTGGTGGGCAGCGAGGGTGTGTACGGCCTGCAACGGGCTTTTCGCATCGCCGGGGCCAGGTTTCTCATCGTGTCGCTCTGGCAGGTGCCCGATACCCAGACGCAGGAACTCATGCGGCTGTTCTACGAAAACTGGGTGGACAAACGCGAGTCGCTGCGCGAGGCCTTCAACCATGCCCAGGCGAACCTGCGCGAGCAGGAACCGAACCCGTACATGTGGGCGGGGTTTGTGTTGATCGAATAGGTTTACTTTTGCTTAGAGGTGTCACCGCTCCTGCGTCGCGAGGACACCTCTAAGCATGCCAAACCAGAAATTGCAGCTGACGGAGTTGGATTTCAGCTGTTTAAATCACCTCCCTGATCTTTCTCAAAAACACGGCTGCTACCCGTTCGTATCCCAGGTCGTTCGGGTGGATTTCATCGTCCCACTGGTTGTCGGCCACGCGGCCGCGCAGGTCGAGGTAGTGGACGTTTTTAAACTCGCCGGCTACCGATTTCAGCCGTTTGTTGAACTCGTCGATCATCAGGTGCACGACCGCCGTGCGGTCGCCTTCCCGCGCGATGTGTTTTTCATCAAAACGTTCGCCGATCCAGCTCGATTTTTTGACGCCGGGTTTCAGCGGGCGCGGGTAATCGTAACTGTGCACCAGTACGGGAATACCGGGCCGCTCCTGGTTCAGGCGTTCAAATATCTGGCGGTAAATACCCTGGATTTTGTCGAGCATTTCAAAAAACGAATTCCGGAAAAAGCGGTCGGGGCGCTCGCCTTCGGGCGCGTTGTTGAAATGATCCTGGAAGAATTTGGGCATGTCGTCGCCGAGGATGTCGTTGCCGCCGCCGCTGAGCAGAATAAGGGCGGGTTTTACCTCGGGTAGTTTTTTAAATAAATCCCCTTCCTTGAAATAATGTTCAATGGTGTCGCCCGCCGCCGAAAGGCAATACACCGGGTAATGCCGGCCGATATTGTCGATAATATCGGTGAGCAGCGGATGCTGGAACCAGGAATCACCCTCGGCCAGAAACCTGGGCAGTTTCGGGTTTTTTGCCACCATTTTATCGTACTGCCTGTCGCGGCGCCAGTGTGCCCAGAAATTGCCGGCGGCCAGCGCCGCGCTCCATACCAGGCCTTTTTCGGCGGGTTTGATGTTTTTCTTTATCAGGAGCGCGCCGGTCAGGCCCGGCTTTTTGTCGAAATACAAACCGAGCAGGAAATGGGCCAGGTAGGGTGTGCCGGTGTCGGGGGCCACGGAGCGTTGCAGCCAGCGCATGTCCACCCGGTTGTATTCGGGGTTGGGAACCCGGACGCAGTAGGTTGCCGCGTTCCAGCCTTTGGGCATCGGCCTGGGTTTGGGTTTGCCGATGTTCAGGCTCCGTTCGCCGGCCGTTCTGAATGCCGAAATATCGCTCGGATCGGGCAAGGGTTCCAGTTGCAGCATGCCGGTGTCGAAACGGTCCGAACTGATGATAAACTGCAAATAGCTGTCTGTCGCGGGCCGGTTGAACATCCGGGTGTTGTCATCCAGCGAGCCGGTAATGACTTCGCCGTGTTCCGCGAAAAGGAATTTGCTTTCTCCCGCATCCAGCAGGGTAGCGGTGTTGGCTTCGAGCAGGTCGGTGGTGTTGACGCCGAATTCGGGCGACAAATAGGCGGCAGCCACGTACAGGTTTCCGGGGGTTTGGTTCGTGAGCCGCACTTTGAAGCCGCCGGTCCAGTAGGCGCGCCCCTGACCGTCTTTGCCTTCCTGTTGCAGGTCTACCTGCAGAGTATCGCCCCTGAGGGCGAGCGGCCGGTCGTCGGGCGTCAGGAATTCAATTTTGAGGGCGGAGAGGGGCAGGGGCGTGTCGGCGTTGTTTTTCAGTTCGCGGGTAAAATGCCAGCGGGCGATCTGCTGCAGGTGCGCGCAGATACGGTCCGCGGCGTCGTCGTGGTCGGTGAGGGCGGGCAGTACGAGCGGCCGGAACCAGTCGTCCGGCCGGGTGAGGTAGAACATGTCGCCGAAGCTAAGCAGGTCGTAGTCGGTCTGTTTGGCCGATTCGGTCACCTCCACCCAGGGTTGCATGGCGGGGGCGTTGAGGGCGTCGAGCAGTTCCTGGGCGCGGTCGGGCGCGGCGTCTTTGTCGATGAGGCGTATGCGCAGGCGGCGGGTGTCGAGGTTTTTAACGCGGGCGGTCATGGTGGCCGCGGACAACTGCTTGCGCAGTTCGGGGGCGAAGGCCACCGTGGCGTGGTCAAGTTCGGCTTTGGTGATGCGCCCGGTATGCCATTTTTTATCCAGGCCCTGCACTTCCACGGTAGTGTAGCCGGGTTTGACGCGATGCAGTACGCCGAGGTTGAGCAGGTAGCCGCCGCGTCCGTCGGGGTCGAGCCGGCCGGTGGCCGAGGAGGCATCGGGTGTTTTTTGCAGGAAACCGGCGTTGGCCAGGCGGGCGGCTTTGGCGGGCGTGTAAATTTTAGGCCGTTGGCTGAAGCGGTAACGGATCTGGTTGCGCACACGGCCCACGAGGTCCTGGTAGGTAATATGGCCGGCCGTTTCGCGCAGGATACGCAGCAGGTGGGCGGTGAGCACGCCCTGGCGTTTGCCGTCGATAAAGTCTTCCAGCGCCGGTTCGTTGCTTTCGCAGGCAGCGATCTGCACGTACTGACCCTCTGGGAGGAGCGCGGCAAGACCTTGTCCGGCAAATGTTTGCGGCGCTTTTTGCTTGCCGAATATAAAATCGGACCAGGGCCGTACGGGGAACACCAGGTCGACCTGTTTGCGGGTGGCCGCGGGTTTGAGCGCGGCGCGTGTGTTGTCGCCCGAGTGGCAGCAGTCGAAAATACTGAGGATGTGGGCGTTGGTTTTGTCGCTTAGTTCGGCCAGCAGGTAGCGGAGTTCCTTGTCGGCCAGGATGAATTTGGCGGAACGCTTGTCGGTGTAGTAGCACACGATGCCTTCCAGGCGACCGTCGCTTTCGGCGGGCCACAGTTCCGGATCGGCTTCTTCGACGCCGCCGTGGCCGGAATAGAACAACAGCACCGAATCGCCGGCTTTGGCCTTGCCCAGGTGCTCACGGATACCCTTTATGATGTTGGTTTTGGTGGCCTGTTTGTCATATAATTTCAGGGCGTTGAGTTGGAGCGCGGGGTCGTTTTTCAGGAAATCGTGCATGGCGTCGGCGTCGGCCACACAGCCGGAGAGTTTTGGGAACGACGCCATTTCGTCGATAAGAATGTCCTCTTCGTATTCGTTGATAGCGATAAAAAGGGCGTGGAGGGTTTTGGCGCCCGCGGCGGGTTTGATTTTTGTTTTGGGCATGGTGTGCGGGTTAGGTGAGTAAAACGGTTCACAAAGCTCGCTTTTTTCCTTTTACCATGTAGTCAAGTTACGTTATTTTTGCACAGTAAAATTCAAATTACCCCGATGGCAAAAGACAAGTACCATAAGTTAGTTCGGGAGGCATTGGAAAAGGATGGTTGGCATATTACCAATGACCCGTTTTACATTCGACCTGAAAAGGGGATTAATTACCCGGTTGATCTTACTGCAGAACGAGTTTTGATTGCTCAAAAGGGCCCCGAAAAAATTGCCGTTGAGATTAAAAGATTTTTGAAAGAAAGCTCATTGCATGAATTTCACCAGGCACTTGGCCAATATTTAGATTACCAGACTGGTCTTGAAATGCTGAACAGTTCCTATGAATTGGTGTTAGCCATTCCCGAGCCAGTGTTTAACTACCTTTGGTCTTTCGAAGTGATTCGCCGTTCTGCCCAAAAAGTTGAAATGAAAATATTGGTTTATAAACTTAGTAAACCGGAAATTGCAAAATGGATAAGATAAAAAAATATCAGGAGATCATTGAGGGCTTACTTGAAGAATACGCTGCTCAAATGTCGCAGGGTAAAGAAATGCCGGAAAACCAGGTTATATCAGAAGCGACATCATTATCAATTATTTACAATTGGGTGGGAAAATGATCAGTACATCCAGTACCCGGTATTTCACTTCGACATCCGGAACGGGAAGGTATGGATTCAGGTAAATAACACGGATATCCTGATTGCCGAAGAACTTATGCAGCGGGGAATTCCCAAATCCGATATTGTGCTGGGACTTCAGCATCCGTTGATGCGGGAGGAGTCGGGGTTTGCGGTAGCGTAGCAGGCCATTTCAACTCAGGAGTTTTGCTGAATTGCCGCAACAATTTTTTGCATCCCATCGGCGAAAGAGGTGCCTGAAATGTCCACGACATTCACTTTTTTCAAGGCTTGTAAAGTAGG
>JAKLJF010000355.1 GCA_023151335.1 Thermoanaerobaculia bacterium
GCGGTGCTACCTTTACATCCACGGCTTTTGACTTGTATTCGGTTTGTTTTTTCCGCAGCACCTCAAAAGTGCCGCCGGGGATGGCCAGCGTGCCAAATGCATCGATGACGCCAAGCCGTTGATACGTAACCCGGATACGGAAAGAATCGGCCGTGGGCACCAGGTTCAGCAAGATAGGCGGCGCAATCGGTGCATCGAATGCAGTCAATACATTGGAGGTACTTTGATGGATATCAAAGAAATTGACCGGGGCCCAGGTTTCTTCCAGGTTCGGAATCTTGTCAAACAATAAATTCAAGCCCAAACCCAGCTCGTCCAGGCCAAAATAACCCATGTCAAATACCTGTGTACCGGTCACCTGCAAATAAACTTGTGAAGCGGAGTTTACCGGATTGTACAGGATACCTGCACCCGGGAACGATGCATGGGCGGAGCCCGAGGCAGGGTTTTTCATAATCTGATCCCAGAATTGGGTTGGCTGCAGATTGCTCAGCTCCCAATGCTGGTTGCCACCGGGCGGCGTGAAAATCTGATTAATAGCCCCGGGCTGGTTGCCAAAAGCAAAGTGAAGTGTGTCGCCCACCACGGGGAAAACAGAATTGTCGATGGTGATCTGGGCCGTTACCGGAAGGGTAAAACCCAGGGCCTGGAGGTAACAGAAGGCCAGTAGTCTTACAAACGTTTGTTGGCGCCGGGGAAAGGGAAGATGATGGAAAAACTCAAATAGTAGAATTCTCATTGCAGAAATGATTTTTGTAAAACTCCTGTTTGTTCTCTCTTTATCAGTCCAAATGTCATTATGCAACTGCTTATCCCAATCCCTGTACACATACTCATTTACATCTGCGATTCCGCCTTTCACTATAAATCTGTCTCCAATATATTTACCAGAATACTGTTTGAGGGCGGAGATTATCGGGCATTGGATTCCGCTTGTTCGTCTGCAAATAAACCCAATATTTTGTGCCCGGCGAGGTTTTATAAAATTTTATTTTGGAAAATATCCAGCAGGATGCGCCTACACCACGATCACCACATTCCCTTTTTTCCGTCCCGTGTCCACGTGCGCATGCGCCCGGGCGATCTGTTCCAGGGGGTATTTTTTATCTGTTACGGCTTTCAGCCGGCCTTCTTCGGCCATCTTTTTTAAGAAAGCCACCGCATCGGCCGTTTCGGTGGCCACGCCGGACACCACTTTTGCGCGGCCGGTCATGTTTGCCCACAGGCCCCGGAGCATTTCCGCCGGCATGGCGGCGCCCAGTATCAGGGTGCCGTTTTTCCGGAGTGCGGCGAGGCCCGCGGCCACCGGGGCTTTGTTCACCGTTTCATATACCACGTCGTACCGGCCGCCGGGTGTGGCAAAATCGGTTTGGGTGTAATCGATCACCGCGTCGGCGCCCAGGCTTTTGACCATGTCCACATTGGCCGTACTGCACACGCCCGTCACTTCCGCGCCGAGGTATTTGGCAATCTGCACCGCCGCTGTACCGACGGCCCCGGAAGCGCCGTAAATCAGTACTTTTTGCCCGGGCCGGATATTGGCTTTCTGAAGAAAATGCAGGGCTGTCATGCCGCCAAAAGGCAGGGCGGCGGCTTCTTCGTGGCTCATGTTGTTGGGTTTTATCGCCAGGGGCGCGGTTTCGGGCAGGCAAACATATTCGGCATAGGCGCCAAAATGCGGAAAGGAAGAACCGAAAACGGCGTCGCCTGCTTTGAACTGTTGCACGTTTTTACCCACGGCCTCCACTACCCCCGACAACACGCCGCCCAGAACAGACTTTTTCGGGCTGAACAAACCGTAGACAAACCGCACCGCAAACGGGTCGGCTTGCCGCAGCCGGCTATCCGCTGACGTGACCGCCGTGGCATGGATTTTTATCAGGATTTCGTTGTCTTTCGGGCTGGGCTTGGCTACCGTTTTGATTTGGAGTACTTCGGGGGCGCCGTATTTGGCGTAAACTGCTGCTTTCATTGTGAACGTCATTTTTTGTTTTTTTTTTTGACGGCACAAAGGTCGGGGCGGGATGAACGCCGGTCGTTCCGGTTTGTAAATCGGAACACTTTTTTATATTAAACACATAGGCACATAGGGCACATAGCACTGAAAATCAATACTCTATGTGACCTATGTGCCTATGTGTTTAAATTTCCCAAAACGCTCATTTCACCACTTTCTTCCAGTACTCCTTCGGCGATTGACCCGTCATTTTTTTAAAATAGGTGTTGAACACCGTTTTGGAATTGAACCCGCTGTCGTAGGCCAGTCCGAGCAGCGTCAGGTGCCGGAGGGCAGGATCGGCGACTTTTGACTGGAAGGATTCCAGGCGGTAAGCGTTGACGAACTCCGCAAAGTTTTTGTCAAAACCTTCGTTGAGCAATTGGGACAAATGATTGGGCGGTATTTTCAGCAGTTGAGCCAGGTCGCGAAGCGTCAGTTCCGGGTCAAGGTACGGTTTTTCTTCCGACATCAGCTGTTCCAGCTGTTGCCGGTACTGCCCGAGCTGTTCTTTGCTGAACAGCGCTTTTTTGTATTTCCGTTCGGGCGTCTCGAAAGCGGTTTGTTCGCCCAGCACCTGTCGCATCAGTTCCTGAAAACGGGGCAGCGGGCGCAGCGGTTTGAGGATCGGGTCTTTAGCGAGGTACACCATCATCGGCAAGCGGCAGGCAATACCCTGTTCGATGAGCCGGAGCGCGGCCTCCTGCCGGCCCAGCGTGGTCTGGCAAAGGATCAGCAGGTTTAAGGCGCGTTCTGTCAAACCGGTTTGCAGGGCGGCTTCCAGCCTGGCGATACCCGCTTCCGCCCGGGCGGTGTCGCCCAAAGCGGCGTAGGCAAGCGTGGTGCCGCCCAGTTGGAGGATATCGCCCGGTTCGTCGGCGGGCAGTTGTTGAAAAAAAGCCAGGCCCTCCGCTGCCCGCCCGAGGCACAACAAAGCCTGCCCCCAATACAAGGTGGATATGGAGAAATTGGATTTTAACGCAATACTTTTTTGGAAAAATTCAATGGCTTTTTCAAACTGCTCCTGCGAGTAAAGGACAAATCCTTTCAGGTGATAATTGATCTCGGAGAAGGGGTCGAGTTCCAGGGCGGTCTCCAGGTAGTGCAGGGCGGCCGGATATTTCCCTTCCGCCACCAACGCAGACGCCATGGACTGATAATAATCGACTACCGGGCGTATTTCCAGGACTTTGTTGAGCCGCCGGTATGTGGTTGCCAAATCCCAATCCTGCAAAAAACTGATCCAGGCAAGGTTCAGCTGGCATTCGGGCAGCTCGGGGTTGAGTTCGATGGCTTTATCCAGAAACGGTTTTCCCTTGGCAAAGGCTTCGCCGGCGGGCATCAGGCCGATCGTGCCCAGCAGGGCATAACCCAGGTGTACCGCCAGGTAGGCCAGGGCAAAGCGGGGTTGCTCGCGGATCACTTCCGTCAGGATCGACAAGCCCTGATCGATATCCGGTTTACTCATTTTGAGCACCTGATAGCGGCCTTTCAGGTATCGTTTATACGTTTCCGCCGGAATGTCCGGCGCATCCACGAGGTGGTCTTCTATGTCGAAATGCCCGGTATGTTCGCGCAATTTTTCGGCAATGAGCAAACTGATCTCGTCCTGCACGGCAAAAATGTCATCGAAGGAGCGGTCAAAAGTTTTGGACCAGAAATGGACATCGTCGGCCACGTCAATCAGCTGTGCCGTTATCCGCATTTTATTGCCCGACAGTCGGACACTGCCCTCCAGGATCGTGGAAACCTGGAGTTCGCGGCCAATCTGCGGGATGGGTATGTTTTTGTTTTTAAAAAAGAAAGAGGACGTGCGCGAGGTAACCTTCAGGTTTTTGATTTTGGTTAAAGCGTTGATGATTTCTTCCGTCATGCCGTCGCTGAAGTACTCGGTATCGGCGCTGGCACTCATATTGACAAAAGGCAACACCGCCACCGATGTCGTTTGTTCCGGCGGGCGTACCGGTAAGTCCGGAGTCGCCGGCGTTTTCATGCCACCGGTTGTTGTGGAAAATGCCTTCATACGATACCGAAAACGAGCAAAGCATGGAAATGTTCTATTTTTGCCCGGAATGTGCCATTTTAACTGCTCGATATGAAATACCTCTTCCCGCTTCTTTTTTTGCTGGCGACGGCCTCACCCCTGTTCAGTCAGTCCAAACCCGCGTATATCCTGTACAATGCTGACGGTAAAAAAGTCAGTTATGGAAAGATGATCCGTACGCTGAAAAGCAAGGACATCGTGCTTTTCGGCGAATACCACGACAACCCGATCGCCCATTGGCTTCAGTTGGAAACGCTGAAAGACCTGCACGCCCAACGCCGGCTGGTGCTGGGCGCCGAAATGTTCGAGGCCGACAACCAGGAAGTTCTGGACCGCTATCTGCGTGGCGAGATCGACGCCAAAGGCCTGGATACGCTCGCCCGGCTCTGGAAAAACTACCGCACCGATTATGCGCCGCTGGTCAATTTCGCCCGCGACAGCCATCTCGTTTTTGTTGCCACCAATATCCCCCGGCGCTACGCTTCGATGGTGGCCAAGGGCGGCTTTGGGGTGCTGGATACTTTAAGCGCGCTGGAGAAATCCTGGATGGCGCTGCTGCCCATGGCTTACGATCCCGAACTACCCGGCTACAAAAATATGATCGCCATGATGGGTGGCCACGGTGGCCCCAACCTGCCCAGGGCGCAGGCAACGAAGGATGCCACCATGGCGCATTTTATTTTAAAATACTTCCAACCCAGCCGCTTGTTTTTGCATTTCAACGGCGCCTACCACTCCGACAATTACGAAGGTATACTTTGGTACCTCCGCCGGCAACGACCCGAACTGAAATATGCCACCATCACCATGGTGTCGCAAAAAAACGTGGGTCGCCTGTCGGACGAACACAAAGGGAAAGCCGATTTCATTATTTGTGTGGACGAAGACATGACACCGACGCATTAGCAGGAAAAACTCACGCCCGCGGCAGCAATACGAAAGGTTTCGTCAAAATCTTATCGCCCTGCTGCACCGAGAGCACGTAGTTGCCCGGCGTTTTTCCGAACAGGTTGATCTGTTCGCTGAACTGGCCGCCAAATTGCGGAAGATCCCGGGTGTAAACCACTTTTCCCGTCACATCGGCGATGCGCACCGCGGTGGGCACGGCGTCGCCCCGGAACTGCACGTTCAGCGGCCCGAAGGTGGGATTGGGGTACAGCCCCAGCGATTCCAACTGCAGGGTGGCATCTTCCCGCTGCGTGGCGGGGGCTTCCTCCGTGTCCATTTTGACCGTTTCCTCCACGGTAACTTTGGCTTCCGGTTCTTTCGGGCAGGATTTAAAATAAGCGTCGATCTCCAGGCTGACGCCTTCGCGCAGGATCGTGAGGTGGAACAGGTCGCCGGGCCGGTGTTTGTCGCGTTCGCGCCGCAATTCCGAATAGGTGGCGATGGGCTGCCCGTCGAGGGCCAGGATGATGTCGCCCGGTTGCAGGCCGCTTTCCTGGGCCGGCGTGTTGTCGATGATGCCTGAAATGCGGACGCCTTGATCATTCAGGGCCCGGTCGGTGGTGTACACGCCGATAAATACGGCGCAGGGGTCGCGTTCTACCTTGTGGCTGAAA
>JAKLJF010000356.1:0-659 GCA_023151335.1 Thermoanaerobaculia bacterium
TTTCCAGTAGTCGTTCCACAACTTCCAGGTAAAACCCGCACCCAGCAGCAGCGTGGGCAAAAAGATGTACCAGCTCAGTTGTCCGTTGAGCACTACCGGAATAAAATTGATACCAGCGGCCGCCCCCAGGAAAAACACGATCCAGATGAGCATAGCCACCAATTTGTATCCTCGCAGGCGGTACACCCCCTGCCCGTAGAACCACTGTACCAGGAAAGCGAGCATCCAGGGCGCCAGGGCGGCAAACAACATGGAGTGCATAAAACCCCGGTGAAAGGCCATGGCCGTCATCCGGTCGGTAAACGCCTCGGCCATAACGTCGAGGTCGGGGATAGTGCCACCGATAGCGCCCCACAACATGGCGCGGTTGCCGATCTTCCGGCCTGCCACCGCTTCGCCGCAGGCGGCGCCGAGTACGATTTGCGTGAGTGAATCCATGAATTAGGTCATTGCGTCATTGCGTCATTAATCGTCATTGATCGTCATTAGATCATTACGTCATTAGGACTAGGCAAATGACGCAATGACGATCAATGACGATTAATGACGTTTCAACACCGCCCGTTGAAAAACACTGAACGGAAAGGTTTTTACTTCGGGAATATCTTCCTCGCCCTGTTTGGTATTGCCGGTAATA
The DNA here is from genome assembly GCA_023151335.1 of Thermoanaerobaculia bacterium. Classification (GTDB taxonomy): domain Bacteria; phylum Bacteroidota; class Bacteroidia; order Chitinophagales; family Saprospiraceae; genus M3007. The sequence continues at coordinate 638 of JAKLJF010000356.1, forward strand.
CTTATCGCGGCTTCGATGCCCG
>JAKLJF010000356.1:731-5596 GCA_023151335.1 Thermoanaerobaculia bacterium
AACGTATAGCGCCCCTCGGTGGAGGTATCAATTTTGTGAATCTCCACCCACATCGGCACCGACTGTACCTTGCCCTTGCCGTTGAATATCTCCAGTGTGCCTTGCCAACTACCCGCCCAGGAGGCCGGAAAGGTCAGCGAGTCGGTCGTTTGGGCAGTAAGGCCGGCGACTGTAAGACAGATCAGGCCGATTAAAGCCGGTATTTTTCGCATACGAAAAATTTTTAGACGGCAAAAATAGCCAACAAACCCAAGGCGCCGCCGAAATGCTTACTTTTCCGGCAAATTACCCTGCCATACGTTTACGAAACTTTTAAAGTTTCGTAAACGTAACCGCCCAATGACCCAATGACGATTAATGACCCAATGACTTCAATGACGAGATTATGAAGCTCCCTTCCCTTTCCTTTCTGCTCCAGGCCTTTGTGTCGGTGTGCCGGCGCTTTCCGGCCACCATGCTTTGTGCCGCCATTGGTGTAACTACCCTCATGGTTGTCATCGAATACAGCAACCAGACGGGCGGCGACGCCTGGGTAAAAACCTGGATGATGGCCCAACTCGGCCTGGCCCTGTGTACGGGGCTGGTTGCCTTTGCCGAATCGCACAACTGGGCGCCGCCGCGCAATTGGGCGCTTCAGGCGGGCGGACTGCTCATCCTGGCCATCTATTATTTCCTGATCGATCTGGATGCCAGAAACCTGGAGCAGGTACAGTTGCCGCGTTATGCGGGTATGCTGGCCCTGGCGCATTTGTTTGCAGCCGCGGCGCCCTTTCTGAACCGCAAGCCCGTGGCCGATTTTTGGGAATACAACAAACAGCTGTTCGCCAACTTCGTGGTGGGCGCGGTGTACACCGTCATCCTGTTTGCCGGGCTTTCCCTGGCCGTATTTGCCGTGGACGAGTTGTTCAACCTGGATATTACCAATAAGATCTACGGGCATCTGTTCGTGCTGCTGGCCGGCATTTTCAATACCAGCTTTTTTCTGTACCATTTTCCGCCGGCTTTTCAATTCAGCAACCGCGAACGGGCTTACAATATTATTTTCAAAAACCTGTGCCAGTACATCCTCATTCCCATCGTGGGATTGTATTTTTTGATCCTGTATGCCTATTCGGTCAAAATTCTGGTCACCTGGAATTTGCCGCACGGCTGGGTTTCCTCGCTGGTGCTCGGCTTTTCCATCGCGGGTATATTTACCTATCTGATCAACTATTTATTGCCCGAATATACCGGCAACAAGATCGTACACGCCTACCGCCGCTGGTTCTGGTGGGTGTTGCTGCCTATGGTGGGACTGCTGTTCGTGGCTATCGGACGGCGTATTTCCGATTACGGGGTCACGGACGAGCGATATTTCGTAGCCCATGCGGGCGTTTGGCTCCTGGCTATGTGCGTCTATTTTTTGTGGTCGAAGACCGACAACATCAAATTCATTCCTATCTCCCTGGGGTTGTTCATCCTGGTGGCGGTGGTGGGGCCGCTGAGCGCTTTTAGAGTGTCGCAGCGCAGCCAAACAACTGTGTTGCGCGGACTGCTGGAAAAAAACGGCCGATTTGCCGGCGCCGAACTCAAAGCCGGCGGCACGCCGGTACCAGCAGAAGATGCCGACCGCATCCTGTCGAGCCTGCTTTTCCTTGACCGGCAGGATGCCCTCGACCGCATCGCGTCCTGGTTTCCGGTTCCGCTCGACAGCATTGCCAAAGACAGCACCCGCTATGGCCATTACCAACGCGCCTCGGCCATTGCCCTGTGGCTGAATGCTGCTCCGGAAAGCGCTCAGGCCGCTGCCGCGGCTCAGCGGCAAATTTCAGTGTATCCCTTACAATCTGGAATGATGGCCGGAAACATTGCCGGCTACCGCAACTTTTACCGGCTCGAACTGTACGGCGAAACCCGGCGTGGGAAAGACCTGAAGGCCATCTTTTCAACCGATGCCCAGGCAATTTTGCTGCTCGGCGCCGACGGCAAAACGGTCACAGATTCCTTCAGCCTTCAGCCCGCCATGCGCGCCTGGCTTGCCGCCGCCGGCAACCAGGGGCATTATTCCATGCCCGCCGGGGCCGAAGTAGTGGAATTACGCGGCAAAAAATCCGCGGGCCGGCTGTACGTACAGGAGGCGCAGTTCGACGGGTTGAAAATGGAGATGCGGAGTTTGAATGGATTGTTGTTTGTGAAGTGAGAAAGTCAGGAGGGGGCGTCCCGGGCAGGTTTCTATTTTTTCACCCGTCTGGTTTGCTTCGACGGTTTGGGTCCGAAATTGACATTCCGGTATATATCGCCGAGCGCGATTTTTACGCCGAGTGACACCAGGTTCACCTCGGCTTCCATCCCGGAAGCGGCTTCGTGGATATACCATTTGCCGTTTTCTTTTACAAATGTTTCTACCCTTGGCTCCGTTTGCGAAACCAGTACGTATTCTGCCAATGAAGGGATCGTCCGGTAACGCGCAAATTTTTCACCGCGGTCATAGGATTCAGAATCATTGGACAAAACTTCAAAGATAAGAATTGGATTGACCAGGACGCCTACCGGCGAGCCCGGATATGACGTTTCAGAATCCGCCAAAGATATGGCAGCATCCGGCATGACCATTTTTTTTGTGCCCGGTATCAGGATACGGATATCACTATTGTACACATCCCAGTTTTTTTCCAGTTGGCGAACGGCGATACCCAGCACCATCACCAATGATGCTTTGATTTTGCTATGTTCGTTAGTTCCTCCAGCCATAGGAATCAGTATTCCGTTATCATATTCATGGTTCACCAACGAGTTCTCCTCCATTGCAAGGTATTCTTCGATGGAGTACCGTTTATGCTTTTTCCCTGCCGGTTTGTTTTCCTGTGCCGTTATGGCTGTCATATCATGCGAAATTTTGCGCAAGTTAAAGAAATCGCTTGAATTATAAAAGGTTAGAAGGCTACTGGTTAGAAAGTTAGAAGGTTCGTTAAATCGTGGCGCCCCTAATTGGATAGCCAGGAGTTAACGAACCTTCTAATCTTCTAACCAGAAACCTTTTTTCTAACCATGGTCAGAATCGTAGCGATCGCCACCGTTTCTCCCGTTTCATCATACACATCCACCAGCCATTTGACGATACCGCGGGGGATGGCGCCCACGCCCTCTTTGTTCGGATCGTGTTCCTGTTCGATCTTTTCTTTTACAGTCAGTTTTACGCCGATGGTGGTGCCGGGGTAAACGGGTTTGGTGAAGCGGCATTCATCCAGGCCGTAATTGAGCAGCACGGGGCCTTTTTTAGCGTCCACGAACAGGCCGGCTGCTTTGGACAACACGAAATACCCGTGCGCTACCCGGCTGGTAAAGGGCGTGCCGTCGAGGGCCGTGGCGTCCATGTGGGCGTAAAAATTGTCGCCACTGACGTTGGCGAAATTGTGAATATCGGCCTCGGAAACGGTGTGTTTGGCGGTGATGAGGGTTTCGCCGACGAACAGATCTTCAAAGTGTTTTTTGAACGGATGCACCGGCGTTTCAGTTTGGGCGGCGCCCGGCTGGTACTGGTTGGTGGCGTTGGTGATATCGGTCGGGTGGCCTTGTATGGCCGTGCGCTGCATGTAGTGGAACACGCCGCGCATGCCGCCCATTTCCTCGCCGCCGCCGGCATGGCCCGGGCCGCCATGCACCAGCAGGGGCATGGGCGAGCCGTGTCCGGTGCTTTCTTTGGCCGAGTCGCGGTTGAGCATCAGGATGCGGCCGTGCCAGGCGGCAGCGTTCAGCACATATTCGCGCTGAATGTGGCGGTCAGAGGTGCATATCGTGCTCACCAGCGAGCCCTTGCCCAGTTGGGTAATTTCAATGGCTTCATCCAGATTTTTATACGGCATCAACGTGCTCACCGGGCCGAAACACTCGGTTTCGTGGGTAATGGTTTGCTGCAGGGGTGTTTCATTCAACAATAAAATGGGTGGCAGGAACGCGCCTTTGTCGCGATCGGCACCGGTGACTTCGAAACGTTCGGGATCGCCGAAGAGCACGGGCGTTTTTCCGGCCAGCAGGGCCAGTTTTTCCCGTACTCGTTCGAGTTGTTTGCGGTTGATGAGGGCGCCCATGCGCACGCCTTCCACGGCCGGGTCGCCCACTACGGTTTGGCCCAGGGCTTTGGCCAGGGCTTTGTGCACGTCGTCGAGCAGTTTTTCCGGTACGATGATACGGCGCACAGCCGTGCATTTTTGCCCGGCTTTGGTCACCATTTCGCGCCGCACTTCCTTGATAAAGAGGTCGAATTCCGGCGTGCCGGGTAGGGCGTCTTCGCCCAGCACGGCGGCGTTGAGCGAGTCGGCCTCCATGGTGAAGGGCACGGAATGCTGGATGAGGGCGGGGTGGGCGCGCAGTTTTTTGCCCGTTTCGGCGCTGCCGGTGAAGGTCGCCACATCCTGGCTCATCACGTGGTCGAGGATGCCGCGGCCCGTACCGACGATGAGTTGCAGGGCGCCGGCAGGCAGGACGCCCGATTCGACGATGTCGCGCACCATGGCTTCCGTGAGGAAAGAGGTTTGTTCGCTGGGTTTCACCACGGCCGGCATACCGGCCAGCAGGTTGACGGCGATCTTTTCCAGCATGCCCCAGATGGGGAAATTGAAGGCGTTGATATGCACCGCCACGCCGCGCTTGGGCGTCAGGATATGGTGGCCGATAAAGGTATTTTCTTTGGACAGCCGCACCGTTTCGCCTTCCACATAATAGGGCTCGTCGGGGAAACGCCGGCGCAGGCTGCTGTACGCGAACAGGTTGCCGATGCCGCCTTCGATATCTACCCAGGAATCGGCGCGGGTAGCGCCGGTCCAGTGGCTGATCTTGTAATATTTTTCCTTGCGTTCCAGCAGGTAAAGCGCCAGGGCTTTGAGCAT
>JAKLJF010000357.1 GCA_023151335.1 Thermoanaerobaculia bacterium
ACCGCCGAAGGCACGGCGATAATCAGCGTAAAGACGACGAAGAAGTTACTGATGAAGGGGTTTACACCGGACATAAACATGTGGTGCGCCCAAACAATGAAGGAAAGGAAGGCAATCGCCAGGATCGATAATACCATCGCACGATAACCGAAGATCGGTTTACGCGCATTCACCGAAAGCACTTCGGAAACGATACCCATTGCCGGCAAGATAATGATGTACACCTCGGGGTGCCCCAGGAACCAGAACAGGTGCTGGAACAGGATCGGACTGCCACCGATATTAGGCAGTACTTCACCGCCGACAACAATTTCGCTCAGGTAAAAAGAGGTGCCCATGCTACGGTCGAACATCAGCAACAACACACCCGACAAGAGCACCGGGAAAGATAGTACCCCAACGATAGCCGTAATGAAGAATGCCCAGATGGTCAATGGCATCCGCCACATGTTCATGCCTTTGGTGCGCATGTTCAACACCGTGGTGATATAGTTAATACCGCCCAACAAGGCAGAGACGATAAAAAACGCCATCGCAACGATCCACATGGTCATCCCGGTGGCCGAACCGTCGGATGCCTGTGGCAGGGCGCTTAAGGGTGGATAGGCCGTCCAGCCACCGGAAAACGGTCCTGTGCTCAGGAACAGCGACAGGAACATCACCACGCTGGCCAGGAAAAAGAACCAATAGGAAAAAGCATTCAGCAAGGGAGAAGCCATGTCCCGCGCGCCGATCTGCAGTGGGATGAGGAGGTTGGAAAAGGTTCCGCTCAACCCGGCAGTCAACACGAAGAACACCAGCACCGTTCCGTGAATGGTAACCAGGGAATAATAGAATTCCGGATCGAGTTTACCGATGCCCTGGTCGTTGATCATAATCCATTTGCCGAGTATGGGCCTTAACCAGGCCATGTCGGCCTCCGGGAATCCGAGTTGCAGACGGAAAACCAGAGACATCATGGCGCCCATCAGCGCCCAGAATATACCCGTAATCAGGAATTGCCGGCCGATAATTTTATGGTCGGTGCTAAAAATATACGTCGTTAAAAAATTCGACTGATACTTGTCGCCGTGGTGATGCTCATGAAAATGATCATCGAACCCCAATTCCTGGGTGAGTTTTTCTTCCAACGTTTCAGCGGCAGATACTACGTGAGCCATAGCCAGAATTTTTGTATAGTGGTAAAACTTGCGTTGGGTTCGGTGTTACAATTTACAATTTACAATTTACGATTTACGATTTACGATTTTCATAAAACGTCACGTAAAACGGTTATCGGACTTTTTATAAAATGGTGAATTCGGTTCTCCGGTTTTTAGCGCGGTTTTCTTCCGTATCATTCGGCGCCAGCGGCTTGGTATCGCCATAGCCGGCTGCCTGCAGGCGGGAAGCACTGATGCCCCGGTCGGTCAGGTATTTCACCACGGCTGCTGCCCGCTGTTGCGAGAGGGTCAGATTGGCCGCCGGATCGCCGGTATTATCGGTATGTCCGGCAATCTGTATCCGCATATCGGGGTATGCGTTCATAGCAGTTACCAGGTTATCCAGTTCATAGCGGCTGTCGGCGGTCAGCGTGGCAGCGCCCGTCTCGAAATTGATATTGTTGAGCGTCAGCGTTTTGTCGGCAGCGTTGGCCGATTCAACCGCGGCTTTGATACTTTCGCTGAATGCCTTGGCGCGCTGTTGCACTTCCATGTCGAGCACCTTGCCTTTATTCGGGTCATCTTCTTTGCCGCGAACCTGGGTGAGGTAGAAAGATTCCTGTTGTCTGTACCATGCATCGAATTCCTCCTGCGACACCACGCGGAAGATACGGCGCATGGAGTAGTGGCCTTTACCGCACAACTCGGCGCAGGCCAATTCATATTCGAATTTCTCCCAGCGTTTCGGGCCGGTTGGATCGGCCGGATCGAACGGCTGATTGTATTCCGGGTATTTGCGCAATTCGTTCCTGTATTCAGCAGTCGTTTTGACCGGTGTGAAAACAAAATAGGTCGGCATGCCGGGCACTGCATCCATTTTTACCCGGAAATGCGGCAAATAAAAGTTGTGCAGCACGTCTTTGGCAATGATGCGCACCCGCACTTTTTTACCAACAGGCAAATATAATTCCTGGCCGGGGATAACGTCATCCCAGTTTTTGGGATCGGTGAAATCCTGGCCGATCTGGTTGCCGGAGGTGGTTTTTTTGTAGTCCCGGGCCCCCAGTTTACCATCGGGGCCTGGGTAACGGATCATCCAGTTGAACTGCTGCGCCGTGGCCTCGATTTCCATGTAATCTTCATCGTTGCCCACATCGGCCATTACCGTGTTCCAGGCATTCAGACCGCGTACAACCAGCAGCGTCATCACCACGGCCGGGATAGCCGTCCAAAGCACTTCCAGTCGGTTGTCATGTGCAATGAACTGGGCTTTACGGCCTTCACTCCAGCGGTATTTGTAGGCGAACCAGAACAAGGCGATGGTCGTGATAACAAACACGATGCCGGTGAAGATCAGGGTAATATTGAACATGCTGTCCAACTCGCCGCCATGCTCGGAAGCCGCGGCGTGGGGCCCGTAGCCAAGCATAACGTTTTTGTAATGATATGCCGACCAAATAGTGCCGACTAAAAATACCACCATGAAGGCAACCGACAGCCAACCGTTCCATTTACTGCTTTCACGCAATGTTTCGCGTTCGCCTTTGATTTGGGCGGTCAGCTCGGTGACTTTGCCGATTTGGACCAGCACGACGGTGATCAGGATGATACAGAGAATTATGATAAGCGCTGTCATCGCAATTTTTTTTCTGTCAAACTCAAATTTTACCGGTTTGTTCGGTGGGTTTATTTTGCAAAAGTTACTTAGAATTATTCTAAACTATTCTTTTTAATGCCCATGGCCGCCTCCTCCTTCCTCTTCATCGTACACGCCGGTTGAGTGGTGCAAACTCTCTTCGAGGAAAGGATCTTTCAAGGGCAGCAGGGGCGCACGTTCCAGCTGGCGGTAGAAGAAAAACAGGAACAGGCAGAGGAAGCCGATCATCACGCCCAATTCCTGAAGGCCCGGAATGGTGAACCCCATTTTGAAACCGGAAACCCCGTCATGCGATGCGGCCTGTTCTCCGCCATGAGCGCCTTCGCCGTGGCTTTCCGCGGCGCCGGAAGTAGCAACCGCTGCTTCGGCAGCATGGCTTGCTTCCTGGGTCTGACCATGTTCTCCGGTCGCGGAATGGGTAGCAGGGCTGATAGGGGCGGCCTCATGTGAAGTTTGGTGCTTTCCTTCCGAAATTTCCTTTGCCTCGTGCGCCGCAATACGGGCACCCGGTTTGATCATATAGAAAAAGTCCCACCAATGGCCGAAAAAAACGATCAGGCTTACAAAAAACAGGGTGCCGTATTTGCGTTTCGTATCGTTGCGCATCAGGATGAGGAACGGCGTCACAAAGTTCAGCAGCAGGTTACCCCAAAACAATACGGGGTAATCGTTCATACGCTGTTTGAAATAGATCGTTTCTTCCCCGATGTTGGCGTACCAGATCAGCATGAACTGGTCGAACCAGAGGTAGGTCCAGAATACGCTGATACCGAAGAGGTATTTACCCAGATCGTGCAGGTGATCGCGCGTGACGTATTCCAGGTAACCTTTGGATTGCAGGTAAATGACGATCAATATCATCAGAGACAATCCGCCGAGGAACATCGAAATGGTGGAATACCACGCGAACATGGTGCTGTACCAGTGCGGATCGATCGACATGACGGCTTCCCACAGGAATACGGTGCTGAGAAAACCACCGAGCGGCAAAAACGACGCAGCCCATTTGCGTTCCTTCTTGTAATAATCGAAAGAAGCCGTTTCATGCTCGTCCTGCTTCAGCGAATTTTGGCGCAACTTGTATGCCCAGAAATACCAGATAGCGAGGAAGCCCAGCACACCGATGGTGTAAAAGAACGGGCTGAGGAACCCCGCCTTGCCGGCAATTATCCGGTCGTACAGCGGGCTGTTCGGGTCGGTCAGGCCGTCGGTTGTCCAGTGGTACAGTTCAAAATGGGGGATGACGCCCCACACCCCGGCAGCCACTACCAGCAACAGGAAAATCCCGACCAGCATGAACTGGCTCATCGCTTCCCAAACGCGCTTGATCGCCGCAATCCATCCGGCAAATGCGGTGATCTGTGCGCACAGGAAAAACATGGCTGTAAACGCGATGCCGGTAAAGTAGACCGAGTTGTGCAGGTAATTCGTCCAGAAACGGGTATTGTACTCGTCATCGCCAACGAGCGACAGCAGGAGGCACACCAACCCAAGCGCCATACCGATAATAAGGTTGCGCTTTAGTTTGCCATCAAATACGAATTGCGTATTCAGATTCATATCGTAGGGCCGGCGTTAACGCCGGAAGTTTTGATGTTTATTTTTTTACTTTGCCTGTAGCGAGCGGATATAACTGATCACCTGCCAACGCTCTTCGAAAGAAAGTTTGTCGGCGTATCCGCCCATGACGTTTTTGCCATATATGATCGCAAAATAGTAGCGTCCGTCACCCGCGGCTTTCATATCGTCGGCAATCAGGTTTCTGGGCTGAGCCGGGTATTTGCTGTCCGGCACCGTAACCAGTACGCCCTGACCGTCGCCTTTTTCGCCGTGGCAAACACCACAGTAGATGTCGTACAAAGGCTTCGCCTTTTGCAGGCTCTCCTTGGTAGCAGGGAAAGGATTCACGGTCATTTCCTGTTCGCAGCGGAGACGGTCTTCTTCTGTGTTTACATAATAGAACGGCGCTTCGCCATTTACCGGCGCTGCCACGGCATTATGCGCATTTTTTCCCCGCACTGCATCCAGGGCCGCGGGGCCGTTATAGTACACGCCGGTATAACCGCGCGGCACGGTGCCTTCCACCTTGCCTTTGGGTTGCGACAACTCGGCCGTTTTGATCTGGCTATCTTTATCCCAGTGATTCCAGTCGTAGGCGCTGTAGAGGTTGGCCTCGTAGCTGACCGGGTGGGACATGTCGGGGAAATATTCATGGCCGGTTTTGTTCTTTCCGGCCGGGGAACACAGCGAAAACAGCCAGGCGAACAAGGCAACTCCAAGGATAGCGCCAATTGCGTATTTCATATATTATCGTGGTTCGTTTTTATTAAATGGTTTTCACGTGTACTTCGGCAGCGTTGGTTTTGCTGAAAAAAGTCTTCAGACCATTCACTTCATTTTCGGCCGATTCTGTCACGTCAAAGGCCAGGCAAAATTGATCGTCGGTAATCCGGTTGTCCAGAATTTTTGCTTTCACGCCAGGCCACATGCCGCAAATCGTGTAAAAGGTGATCGTCATGCCCCAGGCAGCGAACAACACCGTCATCTCGAAGGTGATCGGGATATACGACGGTACCGGCCAATATGGCTTGCCGCCAAAGACGATAGGCCAGTCGTTGACCACCGCCCATGACATAAACCCAAAGCCGAATAACGCGCCGATGGCGCCATAGATAAAGCCCAGGTAGTGCAGCCGGCTTTCCTTCAAACCCAGTATCGGATCAAGACCATGCACCGGGAAGGGCGTGAACACATCCATGATATCCAGGTGGTCCTTATGAGCCGTTTTAATA
>JAKLJF010000358.1 GCA_023151335.1 Thermoanaerobaculia bacterium
CACGTCGGCGGCGCTGGATTTTGTGCGCGCCTGCCAGGCAAAAGGCATAAAACCTATACTTGGCATTGAATTTCGCGACGAACGGCATGGTTTTCTGTTCACCGGAATTGCCCGGAACAACGCGGGTTGGGCGGCATTGTGCGGCTTACTGACCGAACATTCCCTGTCCGGCAAGCCGTTGCCCGCGGTTCCGCCGCCCATGGACGACGTGTTTATCGTGTACGAGCAGGAGATAAAACCGCTGAACCTGTTCCGTCCGAACGAATTCATCGGCATACGGCCCGCCCAGGCAGGCGGCCTGTTCTCCTCGCCCTGGCGGCATCACCAGGAACGCCTGCTGGTGTGGCAACCCCTCACCTTTCCCGACACCGAAGGGTACCGCTTACATAAATTGCTGCGCGCCATCGACGCCAATACGCTGGTAACCAAACTCGATGCCGTGCCCATCGCCCGGCCGGACGAACATTTCCGGAGCGAGGCCGAAATACTGGAACCGTTTAAATCTTACCCCAAAATCGTACAAAACACGCGCCGCCTGCTCGACGCCTGTTCCATCCGCTTTGAAACCGGCTTGCAGCTCAACCGCCGCACGTTTATGGGCACAAAAGACGGCGACCTGAACCTGCTCGCCAAACTCGCGGAAAGCGGCTGCCAGCGCCGTTACGGCCCCAACCACCGCCGCGCCCAGGAACGGGTGCGCAAGGAACTGAAAATGATCGCCGAACTGGATTTCGCGGCTTATTTTCTCATTGCCTGGGACATCGTGCGCTACGCCGAATCGGCGGGCTACCACCATGTCGGACGCGGCAGCGGGGCCAATTCCATCGTAGCCTACTGCCTGTATATTACCGACGTGGAACCGCTTGAACTCGATCTTTACTTCGAGCGCTTTATCAATCCGCAACGTTCCTCGCCGCCCGATTTCGACATCGATTTTTCCTGGGACGAACGCGACGACGTGACAGACTACATTTTCAAACGCTATGGCCGCGAGTACACGGCGCTGCTGGCCACCTACAGTACTTTCCAGCACGCCGCCGTTATCCGGGAACTGGGCAAGGTGTTCGGCCTGACCAAAGCGGACATCGACGCCATCGTGGATCACTGGTCGGCCACGACGCCCGGCGCCTGGGAGTGGGGCGCCCGAAAAGGTGAAGAAACCGCTCCCGCTGCCCACTCTCCGGCTCCTGCAAACAGTAAACCCGGGGCGCCCCTTCCACCAACTCAAAACTCATCCGCGAGGCCCCGGGACAAAACCCAAAACTTACACCCCTGGGCCAAACACATCCTGCGCTACGGCGAACAGTTGGTGGATTTTCCGAACTACCTGTCCATTCATGCGGGCGGGATCATCATTTCTGAAAAACCCCTGAACGAGACCACCGCGCTGCAAATGATGCCCAAGGGCTTTCCGATCACCCATTTCGACATGTACGCGGCGGAAGAGTGGGGTTTTCACAAATTCGATGTGTTGAGTCAGCGTGGCTTGGGGCATATCAAAGACTGCGTAGACCTGGTACGCGAAAATCAGGGTAAAACCGTGAACGTACACGACGTGGAACGCCTGAAAGCCGATGAAAACGTGCGCGCCCAGTTGCGCGGCAGCCGGTGTATGGGCTGTTTTTACATCGAAAGCCCCGCCATGCGCGGGCTGTTGCGCAAACTGCGCTGCGATACCTACGTACATCTCGTGGCGGCCAGCAGTATTATCCGGCCCGGCGTGGCCCAATCGGGCATGATGCGCGAATATATCCAGCGTTTCCACCAGCCCTACGGCTTCGAATACCTGCATCCGGTATTCAAAGAACACCTGTCCGAGACCTTCGGCGTCATGGTGTACCAGGAAGATGTGATGAAAATCCTGCACCATTTTGCGGGCCTGGGGCTCGACGAAGCAGACGTCATGCGGCGTATGATGACCGGCAAGAAGCGCTCATCGGAAGCGTTTGCCCGGTTGCGGCAGAAATATTTCGACAACTGCGCCGCCCGGCGGTATCCGGAAGCCCTGACAAAGGAGGTGTGGCGGCAGATCGAGAGTTTCGGCGGTTACTCGTTTTGTAAAGCGCACTCGGCGAGTTTTGCCGTGGAGTCGTTTCAAAGCCTGTACCTGAAAACCTACTTTCCCCTGGAGTTCATGGTGGCTGTCATCAACAACTTCGGCGGATTTTACAACACGGAGTATTACGTGCATGAAGCGCGTATGTCCGGCGCGGCCATTCACGCCCCCTGTGTCAACCGCAGCCGCCAGCTGACCCGTATCGACGGCCCGGATATTTACCTGGGATTTATCCACATCAAAGGCCTGGAAACGCAACTGAGCCGGCAGATCGAACAACAACGCGGCGAATTCGGCCCCTTCAAATCCCTCGAAGATTTTGTGCGGCGGGTACCGGTTTCGCCCACCCAACTCGACATCCTGATCCGTATCGGGGCGTTCCGGTTCACCGGTTTAAAAAAAAGCGAATTGTTGTGGGAAAAAAGCCGTGTGCTCACTCCGGAAAGCGGACTGGGCGCCAATCTGCTTTTTGAAGAAGAGGCCGATACATACCGTTTGCCGGCGCTCGAAGACGGCCCTTATGACCAGGCCTTCGACGAGATGGAATTACTCGGATTCCCCCTGTGCCCGCCGTTCGACCTGCTTCAGGAGGCAGCCAAACAGGAACATCCCGGATTACTTGCCCGCGATATGGCAGACCACGTTCATAAACTCGTCACCATGACCGGCTACTACGTCTGCCGCAAAGATACCCGCACCGTTAAAGGCGAGCTGATGCATTTTGGCACCTGGCTCGACCGGGAAGGCCGTTTTTTCGACACCGTACATTTCCCCGGACAGCTGAAAGAAGCGTCGTTTCGCGGACGGGGCATTTATCGCATCCGCGGACGGCTGGTGTCAGATTTCGGGTTTGTAAGCCTGGAAGTAACAGGAATGGAACGCCTGCCGTACCGGACGGACGAGCGGTACCAGCAATAAAACCTGTTTTCACCCTATATTTTCCGCGGGGTGCCGATTTTAGTTTTTGATCAGCCGCTTGGTGGACACCAACTGCTCATTTTCAAACACTTGCACCAGGTAAACGCCCTTCTGCAAACCGCTCAGATCGAACTGCAGCGTGGCGTCGCCGCGGGCGGCGGTTTGGGTGTGCAGCGCGCGGCCCACGAGATCGAGCAGTACGACGCGCACCGCCGACTGGGGCGTGTAGCGCAGTTGCACATTGACGAGTTTGGTAGCGGGGTTGGGCGACAGGTTCATCGATTCGAGCGACATAACGGCAGTATTGCGGTTTTCGACTGTTTTGACGTTTGTTTTAGCCGGCGCCAGACAGTGCGCCGCGTTCAGCGCGCCGCGAAGCGTTTTGCCCGGCAACGCTCCGAAACCTTTGCTGAAGTTGATGCCGGAGGTGATCAGCGGACAATAGCTCATTACGGTAGTACCGACACGGGTAAAGTCTCCCGCGGCACAACCGCGCTCGGCCAGCTGGCAGGGATCGATGGCGCCGCCGGGCCAGCCGCACCATTGGGTGTGCCGGACGCCGAAATTATGGCCCATTTCGTGCGCCATCACGGCAGCAGTCCACGACCAGGTGGGGACGTTGGAATAAGATACATAAATATTGCTGAACGAAACCGCGTATTCGGGCTGACACAACACATCGAGCCAGGCGGCGCTTTCCTGGCGCCGGCCTGCCAATGCGATTAATTGCGACAGATCCGCCCTTGTGCCGGCATCCTGATTGCGGAAACGATCCAATACGGCGCTGCTGCCCAGGTCGGCGTACTCGTCGGGGGTAACCCAGATTTTTATTTTACACAGCGTCATTTCGATCTGTTCGTTGGCGTACAGCGCTGCCACGATGTTGAACATGGCGCTCAGATAATCCGCGGCGGCCTGCACATTGCCGCGTTCGCGGTATAGCTGATGATCCGCTTCCAGGTACACCCGCAGCGCCCTGCCGTTTTCCACGCGATCAGTAGCCGGTTGCACGCGCGCAACGCGGCCAGGTATTTCTTCCAGCAGGTTGCACTCGAAGGGGTTGTCCATGGCCAGTTCGCTTTCGGGGTAGAACATATAGTCGTACTGGCCGCCGTTGCCCTGTACTTTGCCCAAAACCATGTTGCCACGCTGTTCGTCGGCTATCACACCCACGACGGCGTTATCGAAAAAACTGAAGGCCGCGAGGGAGGCGCCTGTAGCGCCGCGCAGCACGCCGCGGTAGTGCAGGCCGGGACGAACGGCCACGGCTTCGCCGGCAGCATCGCTGGTGGCAACGTAAAAATCGGCGGTTTGAATATCCGTCTGTACCAGGTCTACCATCAAAGTTTCACGGTGAAAAGGAAGCGCCAGGGCAATAAATTTCGGACGCCCGGCAAGGATTTCAGCCAGCCCGCTCTCTGCCAGGTGCAAAAACTGGGCGCCTTGGGCAAAACGCGCCGCCGGCACATCGGTGGCCGGCGCATTGTCGAATAAACGGACAGTGGTGAAATCTGCGCCCATTTCGCGCTCGTAGTGTACGCGGGCCGGTACGGATTGGAGCGTTTGGGCGGATATATGGATCGTTAATCCCAACAGGAATAACACGGCTAACGGTCGCGCTCGGTGTAACATGGGCAGAAGATTGTTTTGATTCGAACGAGGGAGTAAAAGGACGCGCATCGAGGGGGTACCGAAGGATTACTACGCGTACAGATTACCAAAGCATACTACCCATGCATCAAAAACAGGGCCGAATTGTTGGCCTTCCCCCGTGCAGGGGAAGAAATTGTTGGTAAATGAAGGAAATCTTAAAACATTTTGACATCGAAATGACAAAAATACCCGGTGTGGATTACAAAGGGCCAAATACGGATCGAGAGATATTTTTAAGCCGCCAGGCGCACATAAGTGTCGTATCCTTATGTGCGCCTGGCGGACTTTGTGGTTTAACTTTATCTAAATGGAAAATGGTAGCAGTGTAGGCACAACACTCACAAGAAAAAGGTGAAACCTGCTCCAATACCCAAATTGCCTTCGATAACACTGGTATTCGAGCCGCCAACCTGTTGTATTTCAGAAAAAATACCGCTGAAATCAAAGAAAAAATCCAGCGCTACTTTGGGGTTTACAAAATAAGCGCCACCACCTTTCGCGCCTAAAAGAGCGCCCGTGTCGCTGTCTTCATCGTTCAATTTTTGGATCACCAATCCGCCGCGCAATTCGCCGAAGAACTGCAATTTCCGGTCCCGGTTGAGGTATAAGCGCGCTTTCGGCGTCAGTCCGATAGAAGTGTAGGTGTCTTCTGTCTCTTCGATGACCCGGCCGCTTTCATCCTTGAGTTTTACGGTATTGTTGGTGTTCCAGCCCTGAAGATCGAGACCGAGCATCAGGCCGTTCGCTACAAAATAGCCGGCGTTAAAAGACAAGTTGAAATTGGTATATTTCGCCTCCAGGTATTTGTCCACTTTGTTGGTGCCGAATCCCAGAGAGATCTGATTGGGTTGCGCCCCTGAAAATATACCCACCAAATTGGTGGTGGTGCCGAGGGAAAATGCCCCTTTTTCCGTTTGGGCCAACCCGGCAGGCAGCATTAAAGCGCTGATAAAC